>NZ_JAEQDD010000038.1:0-39174 GCF_020737885.1 Microcoleus sp. PH2017_34_RAT_O_A
TTAAATCCAAAAAAGTTAAACACAGAGGTACTGGAATAAAAATTAATTCTCCTGTTTTTAATATTTTAAAGCCTCCCAACCCTTAAGTAAACCGTATTGAATTATAACGATGATAACTTATCAGACATAATACCCATGAAACCTTTCACAAAACTAACTAATCTATGGCTAGATGATGATCTAATCGCAAATAAGACTTGTCCCCTCAAACCAGAGTCTATCTGTCTGTTTTAACGGCTGAAAACAAGTACAGATCCACGCTAGTTTGGCGATCGACTATTTGGGACGACTTCGACGCTCCAATACTTTAATTACTGCTATATAAATCCTAGACAAGTCTAGTCATTACTTCTCGTTTCATCGGGGGCATCGGAGCGGCTATCCCTCAACGAGCTTTCAAGGTTAAGCCAACCTTGATATGTTCAGACTGGCATTCAGATCGCGATCGATAGATATGCCACACGAACAACAATCATACGTGCGTTTTTTAAGCGGCATATCTTGAATATTCCCACAACTAGAGCAAGTTTTAGAACTTGGGTACCACCGACTAATTATCATTAGTTCGGAACCAAATTTTCGACACTTATATTTTAGTTGTCGTCTGAATTCATGAAATCCACAGTCAGCAATTGCTTTAGCCAACCTATGATTAGCCATCATTCCTGCTATGTTTAGGTCTTCAATTACTACTTTCGCGTGGTTTTTGCTTAAATAAGTAGTAACGTGATGAAGAGTATTATTGCGGAGATTGGCAATTCGACTGTGTTGACGAGCCACTTTCATTCTCGCTTTAAATCGGCGATTGCTGCCTTTCTTTTTTCTAGATAGTTGTTTTTGCAGTCGCTTCAGTTTCGCAGCCTCTTGGTAGTAATACTTGGGATTTTCAAACACAACTCCTGTCGAAAGTGTAGCTAAAGTTTTCACGCCTAAATCTACACCAACAACTTCATATTGTTTGGCTATTACTTGCTGACTCTGCTCGTAAGCAAAAGATAAATACCAGTCATCAGCAATCCTAGAAATTGTTATTTTAGAAGTAGTAACATTTGGCAATCCTTCAAACGTCCGAATCCAGCCAATTGTAGGCAATTTAATCCTTACCCCGCCAACTCTCATCGGCTTGCCACCAGCATCAAGAGTGAAAGCATCGTGTTGAAACTTCTTTTTAAAATGGGGATAAGCACCCAGTCCTTTAAAGAAACGATCGAACGCATTACCTAATTGGTCGAAAGCATATTGAGTGATCTTTTGACAAATCCCTTTTTCTTTAATCCATTCCAGCTCTGGCTTGACGTAATTATTGAAAAACTTTTTGAGAATATATTTGTTGGGCTTTAATCCATCTTGGTACAAGTTTTGCCAAGTCGCCAAACCCCAATTGTAAGTAAAACGAGCTATTCCAGCCTGTTTACTCATCAATTGTTTTTCGGCACTTGTTAATTTTAACTTTGTCTTGATTGATAACAGCACAAGCATCAATTAAATAACTTTCTCAATAGTACGCTTTGTCGTCTAGGTTTGTCAAGTGTTTCTATTACCTTATTTGTCTAGCCTTTGTCAACCTCCCATCCAATAATTCCGCCAACAAACATGGCCAAGCACAACCTTAATAGTATGCCTAGCCAATTATCGGGAGACCACAAGTTTGCGATCGACAATGTTTTGCTGCAAATACTTAATCTGAAGATTTTAATATTACCGCAGCACGATGTCCGATCGCAATCTCACTGATAAATCTTCTTCCGGGCGAATCACGATCACGTCAACACTGCGCCGCCCCAACAATACTCCCGCTAATGCGCCGATGCCAGCGCCTCCCAATACTTCTTCAGTGGCAATTGCCTTGTCCCCGGTAATGCCTGCTAGGGCTGCTGCTGCTGCTGCGCCTAATGCTGCACCTTGCGCTACTGAACCTGTGCCGGCACCTTTTTGAACTCTTTCGGTTCTGGTAATAACTCCGGAATAGCCATCAATCCGATAGCGTTGGCGGCGGCTGACAATTAACTCTCTGGCAACAAATTGAGTACCCCTTTGATTGCCCCTTCTAACCGGTCGCAATTCCCCGACAATTTGGCTGCCTGCGGGGATTAATACTCTTCCTTGATCTGTGCGGATGTCTCGCGATACGGTTAAAGTTAAAGGTGCAGTTTCATCGCGGGTAACAACAATTTTTTCTTTTTCGTAGCTAACTGGAATTACACTGCCAGACGGAATTCGGATGCTATCATATTGTGAAATTCGTTGTTGAGCTTCTGCGGGAGTAGCTACCACCAGAGGCGCGCTGGTTGCAACTGTAATGCCTACTGCGAGGATTGCTGCTGTTGCTGAGCGCCATTTGTGAGAAGTAATCATATAATTTGTCTCCTTGGTTTTGTTTTGTTTTACTTAGGAATGTACTACTGCTAAATCTGTTTCGCGTTTCGGATTCATTTGATGTTTTAATGATGGCAGGTAGAGATTCTGCAAGTTGGGAAGATAAGGTAGATAATCAAGAATTTTTAATTTTGGCAAAATCTCGAAAATTGGCAAGGCTGGGGCGATCGGGAAGATAAGGAAGATAAAGGAGAGATTGGGATTCATCGTCCTTTTAGCAGTTAAGCTGAAATCCTAGCAGGAAGCGCCGGACGAGCTTAATTCTTGAGAGCGTTTAATGCTAACAACGCTGCACCGAAAGCTGGTTCGGATCGGGGCAAAATTACCTTAGCATTCGGGGCGATCGCACTTATCGCACTTTCAAACCTACCCCGGAAATTAGCTTCTGAACCCCACACACCTCCAATCGTCACAATTTCAAATTCTTCTGTGGGGCTAAACAGCGCTGAAATAGCTGTTTTGGTGGAAAATGTTAATTCTGCCACAGCACGACTAATAATGCCGTCAGCGACGCGATCGCCCTCTGCTGCTGCTCGATCGACAATCGGCGCTAAAGCTGCAATTTCTGTCACTCCCCAACCGCGCCGGTAAACGACTTCTACCAATTCTTCCAGGTTATTTAGACCTAAATGCTGTTGAAATTTTTGGGCCAGCACGGTAAACTCCGAGCGTCCGTCATAGAACTTCAAAGCAGCTTGCAAACCCGCAATCGCGATGTCATATCCGCTACCTTCATCACCTAAAATATATCCCCAACCGCCGACTCGTTTAGTTTTCCCTTGACGGTTTTGCCCGAAAACGATCGAACCAGTTCCAGCAATAACGGCGATACCGACTGGATTGCCGACACCGCCCACAAGTGCGATCGCGCAGTCGCTGCAAATTACGATATTTCTGGGCAAGAGCGATCGGGTTACTGGTAAAGTATTCGTCAACTGCAAGTTCTGCACTACAAATTGCACTATTTCAATATCTTTTGGACGCGCGACGCCGGCTAGTCCCAGACAAATTGCTTCTATGTTGAGATTGCTATTTGGCTCTATTTTAGCGGACAGAACTGCTCGTTCGATTGCCACTTCAATTGATTGTTTTGCTGTCTCGATTCCCTGCGTTTGATAATTTGAGGGCCCTGCTTCCCCCCGTCCCAAAACAACTCTGTTTTCGTCTATTAAGATGCAGATAGTTTTAGTTCCGCCGCCGTCGATGCCGAATACGTAACTCATGGATAATTTAGAGAATGAACCGCATAGCAAGCCCGACATACGCAGATATCTCTATTCTACGCTTGATATAATTAGATTAAATCGACAGGGCAATGCTAATAATAATTAAACCAAATAAAGCCAGCCAAACGACATTTCGCTGACACCAATTTTTGATTGATTGGGGCCAGCCACCACTGATATAACGGCTCGTCTGTGGTACCAGCGGCTCAGCTCGATCGTGATAAAGCGTGCATTCTTTGGCGAAGGGACGCTGCGGGTAGTTGCAGGTGTCGTCTTCGTGGTAAGTACAGGTAGCGCACAGAAATTCTGCGGATGCCGATCGATAAAGCGGGATACCCGGATGACCGAAAGCTTTGAGAGGGGTTTTGCAGTGGGTGCAGGCGATCGCTCGGGAGTCTACAGGTTGGTGACAGCGGGGACACTCAGGCATTGGATAGCAGGGTGATGGGGTAATTTTGTCGGGAGGCTTATTAGCGGGTTTTCCGAACGCCGATTGGCGGGTTAAACTCGCCAGCAGGCTGCTGGATGCTCCAAAATAGAAAGGTAGGTCAGTGCTGATGTAACTAAAATTGTACAAAGGGTTTCGCAGCGACCGCAGGCGACCTGAGCCGATCGGGTATTTTGGGGCAAACAGTAGGAAAAATCTATGGATAACAATAGCAACTTACTCAAACAACTGGTAATGCTGGGCATTGGTACTACATCCTTGGTGGCGGAGAAATTGCAGGAAGCCAGCGAGCAATGGGTCAAAGATGGCAAAATCAATCCCGAGCAAGCCAAAACCTTTGTCGATGACGTGACTGAACATCTCAAGTCCGAGCAGGGCAATTGGGATACGCAGTTGCAGCGCCAACTCCGGAATATGCTGCAAGATATGGGCGTTCCCCGACAGTCGGAAATGGATGAGTTGCGCGGCAGGCTCGATCGTCTCGAACGTCAGATGCGGGATCTAGAAAACCGTAACTGGCGCTAAGTGCGATCGCGCGCTCTCGCTGCGATCTTGTGATAAAATTGTCACCCGAACGCAGAAGGCTCAATCAGGCACTTATGAATGAAAGCAGAAGGTAGAATTACAAAGATTCTGACTTCATACTTTCTTTTGCCTTTAAAATTAACTGGCAGCCGCTATTTTTGGGCGGAAAAGTTCAGATAAAATTTTGTAGTTCTTGTTGTACTAGATGTCTTAGATATCTGAGATATCGCGGTTAAAAGTGTCAGGAGGATTAATTTTGCAAGGAATTCTGGTCAGCTTGGGCGTAATGCTGGTTTGCTTTGTGTTTTTGATAGTCGCTCAAATGAGCGGCTATGTACCTACAGCAGTTGCCTCCGAAGTGAATAGTCCTTTAACCGATGCTGCGCTTGAGATACTCTCAGCGAAGTCTTTCACTGAAGATAGCTTGCTAGTAGCTGATGCTAATTTACCAAAAGAACCAGCTACTATTGCTGGCAATAACATGACTGGAAATACAGAGAAAACTGAAAATACTGAGAAAACTGTTACCACAGGTTCAGGTCTGAAATATGTTGAATTGAAAGAAGGTAATGGGGCGACTCCAAAAATCGGTCAGACGGTTGTAGTGCACTACACTGGCACTTTGGAGGATGGCACGAAATTTGATAGTTCGCGCGATCGCAATTCTCCTTTTCAGTTCAAAATTGGCGTCGGTCAAGTAATTAAGGGTTGGGATGAAGGTGTCGGTACAATGAAAGTTGGAGAACGCCGCAAGTTGATTATTCCGCCTGAATTAGGTTATGGTGCTCGCGGTGCGGGCGGGGTGATTCCTCCTAATGCTACGCTGATTTTTGATGTGGAATTATTGAAAATCGCTGGCTAGGTAGCTCAACCTAATTAAACTTAAAACTTTGGCGATATTTAGAAACCCGGTTTTTTTAAGAAACCGGGTTTCTGTTATAAGTTCGTAGTGAAGACTTCAGTCCTCTGATTAGACTATTAGTCAATTAGGACTGAAGTCCTGACTACAAACCTATTTTACCGCGTTCGTTTGAGTTGATTTAAGAGCGCTTCGGAGATGCTAAATTGCGGAACGAGGTAAATTGGGCGTCAAATAATAGTTTGATGATGCCTGTGGGGCCGTTTCTGTGTTTGGTGATGATGACTTCGGCAATTCCGCGATCGGGCGAATCAGGGTTATAGTATTCATCACGGTAAAGCATAATTACTAAGTCGGCGTCTTGCTCGATCGAATTATGGGCATATAAACCTTGTGTGGCAAAGCTTTCAAGATTTTCGACTGTTATATCGTAAACCATTTCTTCACCACAAAAATCAATTTTCTTCACCTTATCCCAATAGATATCGCTAACAGCTAGCTTGCATATCTCTTCGGCATCCAAAATATTCCCTAACTGATGTGTGCGTTCTCGACCAATATCACATTTGTAATCCGTTGTGGCTGAATAACGCATACCCAAGCAATCTTGCATCTGTTTGATGGTTAAACCAAGGCGTTTTTGGGCAAGATTGACTTGAGTTCGCCAAAGTTCATTCGGAATTAAATCCCGATTTGTCTTCCCACATTCAGAATTATTGAGATATACTTTCACATCTTCTAAACTGGATTTTTTATAATTACCAACTGCACCGATTACATTCGCAAATATTTCTATATCTGACTTTCCTCCCAACCAAACTTGATATTGTGTACGTCCTTTTCCACCTTGAGAAACAACTCTGACAGCCGCATTGATGTTCAGTCTAAGCAACAGAGAACGGACTCCTCTGGCTAACTTCTCGCTACTAGAGGCATAATAAATAGCTGGATAAAGACATTTCTTCCCTTTAGCCGGTTTGATACAACCATCAGTTGCCCATAGGTGTCGAAGGAAAAGAGCGATCGATTCTTGGGGTTGGGTAAATACTAAACTGGGAATAAATTTTTCATGGGAACGTAAACCAAAGACTTCTAATTGTTCTAGCCATTTAGTAATCGGATTTTTAATATTGGGAGCGAGATGATAACTAGCAGGGAGATAAACTTGATACCAATCACGTTCGCGTTTGATACGGGAATTAATTTCATCACCAAATACTTCTGTAGCCAAATGTGCAACTAATTCAGCTAAATCTAATTCTCGCGTCGTGTACTGAATACTATGTCGGGGTAAAGTACAACCATCACCAATTAAATGTCCTAGTAAAGCTAATTCAGCATTACCCATCGTCTGCACTTCAGTACAAGGAATAGATCGAGGTATAGCAATCCGATCGCCTATTTTTAATTCATCTAAACGCTTCCAACCATCTGATGCAAAGAACTTATGATTGCCTGTTGCTTTAATTGAATTTCCCAAGCTAGTTGTCATCTCCCAGACTGGCTTTACCCCTGTACAAAAAGCATTAGTCACTATCGCTTTTTCCTGTTTCAGGGTATGTGAATTTAATCCCCAAACAGCAAAGCCAGATTTACCGACCAAATCGCGAATCGGGACTTCTAATCCACTATCAGCCATAGTAACTAAACTATCACCACTCAGACATCCACTTTCCCGTAAATCCGACATCATCGGCCGCTTATTTGTCCTGGCTTCCACACTTCGACTCAACTGAGACAAAGCAATAATCGGCACGTTGATCTCGCGGGCTAAACCTTTGAGACTTCTTGTAATTCGAGATAATTCTTGCACGCGGTTGTCGCTGCTACCTTCCATTAATTGCAGGTAATCTAGCAAGATTAATCCGAGAGATCCGCCTTGTTCTGCTTGGAGGCGGCGGACTTTGGAGCGAATCTCCATCACGGTAATATTAGGAGTATCATCAATAAACAGCGGTAGTTCTGATAAGTTACCAATGGCTGTACTGATTGGCTCCCATTCGTTTTGACTGATTCTGCCCGATCGCAACCTATTACTTTCTATTTTGGCTTCACTGGACAGAATACGCTGCACTAGCTGTTCTTTCGACATTTCCAAGCTAAAAACGGCAACCGGTAATTTTTGCCCTCCGGCGGCGATGTGGTGCGCGATGTTGGTACAAAAGGCCGTATTGTGAACGCAGATATCATTAGCCACAAAATTGTGTGTCTCCGGGATAGTTAAGTCATAGACTTGCTTGTTTCCCATCGGTTCGATCGAAACTATTTCATCCCAGTAAACCTCGCTATCTGCCAGTTGTTTCAGCCACGAATTATTTAAAGCAGTTGCTAAAACCAAAAGTCTTTGCCTGGACAGCGCACGTTGACCAACGTGAATATTGGAATAACCTTTGATGCCTGCGCGTTTTGCTAAGGATGCCCAAGATTCGTTGCCTTTGGCTAATGCTATGTATTCCCAAACCTCGACAGGAATTAAATCACGGTTATTGTGAGATTTTTTGTTTTCTAGTGCTTCTTTAACTTTAAACAATGCTTCTTCTTTGCCAAAAATGCCAATCTCTGATATAAATATTTTGATAGATATAGCATCAGTAATATCTATAAACCAAGCTGGATTACGAGTATTTTTATATTTAACTAAACGTTTTTTGAGGGCGGCAATGATGCCAAATCTCAGCAGTAGATGCTGTACGTGTCTAGCTAGTCCTTCGCTGACAGAACAGTAGCCTAGTTGAGATTGACCGCTGGTAAGTAGGGTAGCCCAGCCGTCAGTGGAAAAGAGGCGGTTGAGGAAAAGGGCAATTTGCGATCGCTCCAATCTAAAAACTATGTCTGGTACTGTTTTCTGGTGAGCATTTTTTCCCATCAGACCTAATTCTTCTAACCAGTATCTCAGCGGGTTTTGATGCAAGGTATTAATAGCCTCCATTCCCGGGCCGGCTAGTTTTTTGGGAGCGACATCTAAAGTTTCACAGATGCGACTAAATAATTTTTGCTTTGGGAATGCCAATCCTAGCACCCAATCCGAGGCTAAATCGGGTGAAACCTTCAATATTTTAGCAAATTCTTTAACATACAAATGTTGTTCTTTAAGGACTTTTTGCAAATTCAGACCAAAGAAAGATATTTTGTCTTTGTAACTGTCTCGATCGCCCATGACGTAATATTCTGGTGCGCGTCTCCCTTGATCGTTGTATCGCAGCCTAAGACCTCCGAAGCTAGTAGCAGCCTTAGCAAAGTCTTCTAGTATAGCAGTATTTCCATTGGTGAAGTGCGGCGCGCTGCGTGTCAAACACCCATCGCCAATTAGATAAGCCAATAACTTAACTTCACAGTCACGAATGGTTTCTTTACCAAAAACATCCATCCTGCGGGGTACAGCAATTTTATCGCCTGCTTGTATTTCCCCCAACTGCCGCCAACCCTTAATTGTTAAAAATGGGTGTGTAATTGTAGTTTCTATAAAGCGTCCCAATCTGGTTGTGACGCGAAATACAGGCTTAATTCCATCATCTATAAAAGCAGATGGTCTAGTTAGATGAAACTTCCAATCTTTTCCTAAAGTTAGTAATTCAGCTTGACGTTTTTGATAGATTTCTTCAATGGTAGCAAGGCTTCCATCGCTTTGAAGCGTTATGGTAGAGCTTGCTTGGCATTTGCCCATTGCCGGCCTGGCAGCAACGATGATTAAATCCGATCGCTGAAAGCCGCCTGTCATGGCATCTAAATCATAAAAACCGCACGGAATACCGGGAAGCGTGAGGCCTTCATTGCGATTTTCTAAGTCTTGAAATGTTTGGTTTAGGGTTTCGCCGATCGATACTAAATCTTGTTGCGGGCGGTCTTGAGTGATGCCGAAAACTTCTTGTTCGGCACGGTCTAAGACTGTTTCTAGTGGCGCTGATGTCTCGTAACCTAATTGTACTATGTTGTTGCCCGCTTCGATCAATCGGCGCCGCTGATATTTGTCTTCGACTAAAGCTGCATATTGGTCGATGTTGACTGCTGAAACTGTGCGATCGACTAATTGTGCTAATTTAGTTAATCCTCCGACTTGTTCTAACTGGTTGCGATCCGTCAGCCAAGTCGTTACGGTCATTAAATCCGTCGGTTGACCTTGCAAAAATAGCCCTAATGCCGATCGATAAATGACTTGATGAGCGGTGATGGCAAAAAACTCTGGTCGCAAGATTTCAGAAATTCGGGAAATAGCTTCGGGGTCGATTAAAATCCCGCCCAAAATTGCTTCCTCTGCCTCTATATTTGTCGGCATCAAATCGCTCATTAGTCAATAGTTATTGGTTATTGGTTATTGGTTATTGGTTATTGGTTATTGGTTATTGGTTAGTGGTTATTGGTTAGTGGTTATTGGTTATTGGTTAGTGGTTAGTGGTTATTGGTTAGTGGTTAGTGGAAAAACAAATGACAATGCCCTATGCCCTATGCCCTATGCCCTATGCCCAATTCCCTATGCCCAATTCCCTATGCCCAATTCCCTATGCCCAATTCCCTATGCCCTATGCCCAATTCCCAATTCCCAATTCCCAATTCCCAATACCAAATTACATCGGGACAACTTGAACATCAACTTCGGCGGTAACTTCTGCGTGGAGTTTGATTTCAGCTTTGTATGTACCAGTGCCGCGAATTTCGGGCAGGGTGATGCCGCGCCGATCGACTTCTTGACTGGTAGAGTTGAAGATCAGCTCTGCTACTTCTTGGTTGGTGACTGTACCAAAAATCGCGTCTCCTTCGCCGACTTGCTTGGAGATGATGAAAGGCCCGGCTGCTTCCAGGGCGGTTTTGCGGACTTCGGCTTGCTGCTTGAGCTCTAGCTGGCGCAGTCTTTCTTCTTCTCTGCGGCGGGCTGCTTGCTTGAGAATGCCGGGAGTGGCTTTAAATCCCATTCCTTGGGGTACTAGGTAGTTGCGGGCGTAGCCTGGGGCTACTTCTACTACGTCGCCAGCTTTGCCGAGTTTGCTGACATCTTTGTTTAAAACTAATTGGACGCGCTTGGCCATGATCGTTGATTGTGGGGTTTTAACTGCAACTTTCTATAATAGCGAAGTTTGACGGGCGATCGCAAGGGAGAAGGAAGAGTTGGCAGTTGGCAGTTGGCAGTTGGCAGTTGGCAGTTGGCAGTTGGCAGTTGACAGGACTAAGAGTCCTTCTTAATCAGGTTCGTAGTAAGGACGAAGAGTCTTCTCCGATTTCTGCACCACCTTCGCTGTAGACGGATGAATGCACCAAAAATGATATCTCATCCTTATTCCGTGGGACTTCTGTCAACTGTCAACCGTCAACCCTTCGACGGATCTGACTGACAAGCTGTCAACTGTCAACTGTCAACTGTCAACTGACTGCGAACCTATTATGGGTTTTTTAGCTTTGGGCCGATCGCCCGCGCTACTGTAGCAACTAACTGGGTTGGATCGATCGGCTTAGATAAGTGCTTTTGAAATCCGGCTTGCAAAACTTGACGCTCGTTGGCTTCTCCAGCATAGGCTGTTAGGGCGATCGCCACTAGCCCCCGATACTCGGGCGCGAGCTGAGTGCGGATGTGACGGATCAGCATATACCCGTCCATCTCGGGCATTCCGATGTCGCTGACGATCAGATCCGGTGCAGTTTGGGCGATCGACAGCAGCACCTCAGCAGCAGATGACAGGGAAATCACCTCTGCACCCGCGTCCTCTAGCACGAAGGCGACAAAATCGCGCGAGTCCGGCTCATCATCTACTACCAAAATTCTCAATCCAGCGAGCGGCAAAGATGAAAGATTGGCACTCTCAGATGAATGACGTTCTGTCTCATCCTGCGTTCTAGAATCATCATTTAATAGCGGTAATCTCACCGTAAACGTCGCTCCTTGACCTTCTCCGGGGCTTTCTGCAAACACCCTTCCGCCGTGAAGTTCAATCAGTTGGCGGACGATCGCCAATCCCAATCCCAAACCGCCAAATTTGCGAGTTGTGGCGCCGTCTTCTTGTCGGAAATGCTCGAAAACATAGGGCAAGAAATCGGGAATAATCCCTTTACCCGTGTCTGAAACTTGAATTTGAACTTCGTGTGCGATTTGCGCTAATTTAACTTCTACTCGACCGCCTTCGGGCGTGAATTTCACCGCGTTAGATAACAAGTTCCACACAATTTGCTGCAAGCGACCTGTATCGCCGACAACGAGTCCGATATCTGGATTTAAGATTGTTTGAATTTGAATCTTTTTAGCTTCGGCTGCTAGTTGCACGGTTTCCAAAGCAGACAAGATAATGGTGCCGACATTCACCGGAGCAACATTCAATCTGAGTTTTCCTTGCAGAATCCGAGACACGTCGAGCAAGTCTTCGATTAATTGAGATTGCAGTCGGGCGTTGCGTTCGATCGTCTCGAAGGCTTGGGCGGTTTTAGCCGCGCTCAGTTTGCCGCCGAGCAGCAGTTGCGACCAGCCTAAAATCGGATTTAAGGGCGATCGCAACTCGTGAGAAAGCACCGCCAAAAACTCGTCTTTAATCCGGTTAGCTCGTTCGGCTTCCGCGCGCGCCGTTTGTTCCAATTGCAGAACCATATCGCGCTCGGTTTCCACTTGTTTGCGCTCTGTAATGTCGATCGCAGAACCGATATAACCCTCAAATTGTCCGCTTTCGGTAAATCTGGGAGCAGCCGCATCCAGCGCCCAAGAATATCCGCCATCTTTGCGCCCCAAGCGATATTCCGTGCTGTAATGTTCCTGGCGTTCGTTGGCCCTCAAAAATCCGTTAAGGGCGTATTCTCGGTCTTCTGGATGCACCGCGTTTATCCAACCAAATCCCAAACCTGTTTCCTCAGTTTGACCTGTGAATTCATACCAGTTGTCGCTCAAGAAAGTGCAGTAGCCTGTGGAGTCTGTTACCCAGACCATAAATGGAGCGTTGTTCGCCATATTGCGGAATCGCTGTTCGCTCTCAAGCAGCGCCGCTTCTGATTGTTTGCGTTCTGTGATATCCCGACACACAATCACTCCGCCTGTGATTTCTCTGCTGGTATCAACTACCGGATAACCGCTGATACTGATCCAGCGATCTTCGCAATCTTGGTGGCGGACAAATATCGCTACATCATTGACATATTCACCTTTGATTGCTCTGGTTAGAGGTAGTTCCTCCTCGGGGAAAAGGGTTTTTTGGTCTGGCAAAAATAGTCCGTAGGTGTTCGACCATTCCTGAGAGGATTTTTCATTGGTTAGCTGACCGAATATTCTCACGGCGGCGCGGTTAAACAGCACAAACTCCCCTTGTTGGTTGGCGAGAATCAAACCGTCACCAATGCTGTCTATAATTACTTGGAGTAACTTCGTTTTTTCTTGCAGTGCGACTTCGGCTCGCTTGCGTTTTGTGATGTCGTTGGAGATGCCAATCAAGCCGATTACTTCTCCGGCTTCGTTGCGGTAGGGAGCTTTCATTCCCAGAAAAGTCCGAACGCCATCGGGAGATTCTTCGACGATTTCTGTTTGACCGGATTCCATAATCCGCCGATCGTTTTCCGAGACTGTGGCTCCCAGTTCTGCTACTGCGTATAAATCGCGATCGCGCCGGCCAATTACTTCAGCAGCAGGTTTTCCCAGCGCCTCCAGGGTGGCTGGATTGGCATAAATAATACATCCTTGTCGATCTTTAACAAAAATTGGCGTGGGCGCTGACTCGTTAATTACGTTCAAAATTGCATTTTTTTGCCGCAGTTCTTCTTCTGTGCGTTTGCGATCGCCAATATCGCTCCAATAAGCCGTAAGTCCATCGGCTGCTGGATAGACGCTGACTTCTATATACCTTTGAAGCGACGGCGAAAACTCTTCAAACTTGACAGAAACTTGCTCGGAAACGACTCGATGAAATTCTTGATACAGCCTTGAGTTGGATTCTGCTTCGGCGGGGAATATCTCCCAGATCGATCGACCTAACAAGTCGTTTCTCGATCGCACCAGAAGTTTTTCAGCAGTGGCATTAACGTAGGTATAGCGCCATTGTGCATCGATCGCGATAAAGGCATCGGTAATACTTTCGATAATATTGCTGACTTGCTGGTTTGCCAATTGCAGCGCGAGTTCAGCGTTTTTGCGATCGGTGATTACTTCGGAAAAAATCATGATCCCGCCAATCTCACCGCTGTTGGTTCGCCAAGGGTGAATTTCCCAGCGCACCCAGTCTATCGAACCATCAGCGCGGGGAAACGGATCTTCTGGACACATTTCGACTGCTCCCGCCAGACAGCGCTGGTGGATTTGTCTCCAACGATCGGACAATTCTGGAAATATCTCGTAGTGCGATCGACCTACAATGTTTTGAGCGCCCAGCCCGTAACTTTCCAGCCAGCGATCGCTCACCAGCATATACCGCATCTGGCGGTCAAACATCGCCACCCCCGCAGGCGAATGTTTGACGAACAGCCGCAGTTGCTCTGACTGTTCCCGCAGGCGATTTTCCGCCTGTTTGCGATCGCTGATGTCTTTGAAAAGTATGGCGACTTTGCGGCTCTGGGGCTCGCTCGTGCGGAACGCTGAAACCTCAAACCAGCGGTTCATGGCTTCGGAGCCGTGTTCAAAGCTCGCTGGTTCGCCTGTCAGCGCAACTTTGCCGTAGATCTCGAACCAATAATTTTCGAGTTCTGGAACGAGCTGCCGCGCAGTTTTGCCCGCAGCTTGTACGAGTCCGGTTTGTTTCTCAAAGGCCGGATTGATTTCCAAAAAGCGGTAATCGATCGGCTTTTGGTTGTCGTCAAACAGTATTTGGATGACGCAAAAGCCTTCGTCTAGGGACTCAAACAAAGTGCGGTAGCGTTCCTCAGAGTCGCGCAAAGCTGCCTCCGCTCGTTTGCGATCGCTAATATCCACAAACGCCGAGACACAGCCGCAGACTGCGCCCTGTGCGTCAAATAACGGCACCGCATTCATCAACCAATCAAACGTCGCCCCATCCGATCGCACCATTTGAAATTCCGCATCTCGCAATTCGGCACCCGAAGCCGCCGCCCGCTGCATTGGGTGCTCTTCTGGCGGGATTTCCTGGCCGTTGCTAAGCAGTCTGAAGGGAAGGAGTGCGGCTTCGTCTCCGCTTGCAGAAACATTGGCATCCGGCCGCACTGTTAGCATCGACTGAGCAAACCTGTTAGTGCGAATTACATTACACTCTGGATCGTGGGCGATCGCGATCCCGACGGGTACAGCATCAAATATTGATTGCAGTTCGTTAACTCTGCGCTGTAGTTCCTGGTTGAGCCGTTGAATTTCTTTTTTGCGAGCTTTGCGATCGGTAATTTCGTGTACCATCACATTCACGCCCAGCACGCGATCGTCCTGGGCTTTCAGCGGATAGAGACTCAACAGCCAACTACGTTCTACTCCCGGCTGCGCTGAGTTTTCCCCGTGAATTTCGAGCTGTTCGACGGGAACTTTAGTGGCGATAACTTCTCGGTAAAGCGGCTCTAAATCATCTGCTTGTTGTGGCAAGATTTCCCGCAATGTTTTACCGATGTGGGCGGCGGCGGGAACTCCGTTAATTTCTGCGAGGCGCGAGTTGATGCGGACAAATCGCAAGTCGGTATCGATAAAGCAAAGTCCGATCGGCGCGCTAGCATAAATTGCCTCGATTTCTGCTAGTTGTTGGTGCGCCGTTTGCCCTTGTTTAATAAAAGCAGCCCGATCGGCTTTCTGCTCGGTAACATCTTGAAAATAAACGGCAATTCCCGATGCGATCGGATAAGCTCGTACCGCATACCAAGCATTGAGCGGCCCATAAAAAGATTCAAAACTAACTGTAACTTGCTCTGTGGCGCAGCGGCGAAATTCCTGATCGAACAAACTGCCCGCAGACTCGGGAAACTCTTCCCAAACGGTGTTGCCGATCAAATCTTTCGAGAGTCGATTTATCCACCGCGCCGCTTGAGAATTAACGTAGGTAAACCGCCAGTTTCGATCCAAAGCAAAGAACCCGTCGGAAATACTTTCGAGGGTGTCTGACTGTTGTTGGGCGGGCGCGTCACCGACGAATCTTGGCCCAGGTTGACCGATTTCTATAAAGGTGGTAACTACGGCGTAGGGAGTCGATCGATCTCCCTGAAATAAAGGTTGAGAATTGATCTTCAACCAAATCAATTCTCCCTGTGGTTGATAGAAGCCCATGATGACATTTGAGCAGGGTTTCCCGGTTTGCAGCGCCACCATAGACGGGTGCGTCTCCCCAGGAAAATCCGAGCCATCTTCACGCAGAGTCTGCCACGGACAGTTGATGGAAGTGTTTCCCTGCATTTGTTCTGCTGTCATCCCCAACAGTTTCTCGGCGCGAGAATTGCACGCCTGAATGCTGCCGTCTGCCAATTGCAGAACCATCCCTACATCTGTTTGCAAAGCTGCACTCGGGTTGAGTGCTTTGTTAGAATCCTCTGAAACAGAGGAGTCTATTTTCGCTTGGGGTTCAGTATTGCCTAGATTTTTCATCTTTTAACAAAGATCGTTTTACTTGTGGCAAAGCTAATCGTACTCATCAATTATATATAAGGAAATAATCACAAAAACTTTTGATGCAAACAGGCTGACAATTCAAACCTCAGAGAGATGTCGATCGTTCTGCTGGAATTTCAATATCTCGACAATTTATTTTATACCAGAGCTCCACGCCTTGACCAGTTGTGTAAGCAAAGGCGAGAGGCAATTTTCTGGCTGTGGCAAATGAGCGATCGGTCTCATCATTATTCAACGTTTCTGTAGATTGCGATCGCCTGCTGTTGCTTGTTTTCGAGGGCGATCCGATCGCACTTGCGCGCAGGTAACGAAAAACCCAATTGCTTTAACTAAACCCGATCGCAAATTTTGGCAAGGCTATCTTGGTGTTAACGGTAAATGGCGATCGCATTTACCCAATATAGCGGTCTATTTTTCCTCCAGTGCCACGGCTCTTCTGATGTTTAGACCGATCGCCTTTTACTTTGGTTCGTGCCCCCAACTTAACCCAATACAGACATTTATAGCCCTTCTCAAAAAGATGAGGTACGCATGGGCATAGGGCATATGTCATAGCTCACTTTTTTGAGAAGGGCTATACCAGAAAGAATTGGTTGAAAGCCTCTCCTTTTTAAAGAAAAATTAAAATCAGACGATTCATTACTCCAAGACCCTTCCTTCTTTTGTCAACTGTCAATTGTCAACTGTCAACTGTCAACTGTCAACTGTCAAAATCGGTCTTTCATCCCGCGCAATCGAGCGAAGGTTTGCACTGAATCTTGACTGTTGGCGACTGACTGAAGACTCGGAAAATCCCAGCGCAAAAAGGGGTTTGTGCTTTTCTCGATGCCGATCGATGATGGTATTGTAGGTTGCGATCGGCTGCGAGCTTCTTTAACTGCTGCCAAGCGCTGCTGTAACTCAGGATTGTCGGGATCTACACTAATGGCAAATTGCAAGTTTGTCAGCGTGTATTCGTGGGCGCACCAAACTCTGGTATTGTCGGGCAAGTTTCGCAATTGTTCGAGGGAAGCTAGCATTTGGGCGGGAGTGCCTTCTTTGAGTCTGCCACAGCCTCCAGCAAACAAAGTGTCTCCACAGAACAATTCGCCCGTTTCCCCTGGGTTGCTGGGCGGGAAATAGTAGGCTATGTGGGCTTTTGTGTGGCCGGGCACGAAGAAAATTTCGGCGGTTCGATCGCCAAATTCAACGCGATCGCCCTGATGTAAAAATACTTGCTGTCCGGGAATTCTGCCTCGGTCTTCGGCGCCGCCGTAAACTGTAATTTGGGGAAAGCGATCGATCAGTTGCTGGTTGCCGCCTACGTGATCGCGATCGTGGTGCGTGTTGAAAATTGCGATTAATTCGGCTTTGAGCGATCGCACTTGCTGCAAGACCGGTTCTGCTTGCGCTGGATCGACCACTGCTACTGTATGGCGATCGGGGTCGTACAGCAAGAAAATGTAATTGTCCGACAGTACCGGAATCCGATAGACCTGCATAGAAAACAGCCTCTCTAGAAAAAATATTATACAATTAAAATATTGTGAGCGTGTTCCGAAGGCATAATGCAGAATTCTATAATCAGCGCATCTATCTTTGGAAGTAAAACTCTGATACATTGTTTCTGCTGTTCCACAAATTGCTTTGCAGTCTGGTACAGACGATTTTTAGGTCGAGAACTCCCAGCAGCTTTAAATATTCTGACATAAATGCGATCGAATAAATGCGAACATCTCAAAACAAATCCAACTTAACAATTTCTCAAATGGTCGATCGGATTGTCACGTCTGGCAAAATCTCTCGCCGGGAACATTTAGTTTTGACTTCTACGATCCTATCTGATGATAAAATTTCAGAGGAGGATCGATATCAAATCAATCGGATATTTGATTACATCCAAATTGGTCGCCTCAAGTTCATCGATTGAGCTGGTAAATTCACAAGATAATCCACAGTTGCAGTTAACGCCGATCCCCCCTAACCCCCCTTAAAAAAGGGGGGGACAAGAGAATTCTCACAGCCTCCTTAAAAATGGGGGGGACAAGAGAATTCTCACAAACCTTAAAAATGAGGGGACAAGAGAATTCTCAAAGCCCTCTTAAAAATCGGGGGACAAGAGAATTCTCACAGCCTCCTTAAAAAAGGGGGGGACAAGAGAATTCTCTTTCGTCCCCCTTCTTAAGGGGGATGCGAGGGGGATCTCCGGGGCATAAACAGGCTTAACCCAACCGTATTGCAATCTCATCGACAGTTACAGCTACAAAACAACCCAGAATAATATGAGTACAGAAAAACCAACAATTTTGGTAACAGGCGGAGCTGGATATATTGGCTCTCACGCAGTATTAGCGCTGAAAAATGCCGGTTACGGTGTAGTGATTTTAGATAATTTAGTTTACGGCCACCGAGATATAGTAGAGCAGGTTTTGCAAGTAGGGTTAGTAGTTGGTGATACAAACGATCGCGCACTTCTCGACAACTTGTTCGCCACCCACAACATTGCAGGGGTAATGCACTTTTCTGCTTACGCTTACGTCGGCGAATCTGTTACCGATCCAGCTAAATATTACCGGAACAACGTCATCGGCACGATTACACTTTTGGAAGCGATGATTGCTGCTGGGATTAAGAAATTGGTGTTTTCTTCTACTTGCGCGACTTACGGCGTACCGCAGAAAATCCCCCTCACCGAAGACCACCCGCAAAATCCGATCAATCCCTACGGTGCTACTAAGTTAATGGTAGAAAGGATCTTGTCAGACTTTGACGCGGCGTACAATTTTAAGTCTGTTTGTTTTCGCTATTTTAACGCCGCTGGAGCCGATCCGAACGGGTTGTTAGGAGAAGATCACAAGCCCGAAACTCACCTGATCCCGTTGGTGTTGTTCGCTGCTTTGGGAAAACGAGATTCGATCGCAATTTTCGGCACCGATTACGATACTCCTGACGGTACTTGCATTCGCGATTACATTCACGTTAACGATTTGGCGTCAGCTCACATTTTAGGGCTAGAATATTTGCTAAATGACGGCAAATCAGATTTCTTTAATTTGGGCAACGGTGGCGGGTTTTCGGTAAAAGAGGTGATTGAAACAGCCCGCCAAGTGACGGGAAAAGAGATTAAGGCTGTGGAGTGCGATCGGCGTCCGGGAGACCCGCCTAGTTTGGTTGGCAGCAGCAAAAAGGCGATCGAAACCTTGGGTTGGTCTCCAGAATATCCCGACATTAAGGATATTGTAACTCACGCTTGGCAGTGGCACCAAAAACGTCATCACCCTTAGTCTGTAGGGTGCGCGCCGCGCACCTTACCTTAACCAAAATAGCGACTATGTTGATAATATCTGCTAAATCGGGACAACTAGGCAACAGACTGCTGCTTTTTGCCAATTTCATAGCTTGGGCGATCGAGCATAATTGCACTGTCCTCAATCCAGCTTTTGAAGAATATGCAGAATTCTTTGTAGACACGAACAAAGATTTATTGTGCTGTTATCCTCCTCCATATTTTACCGTATCAGGTAACAGATTTATCAGAAATAAATATTTTAAACTCATCAATAATTTAAGCAATAAAAATATCTTTAAAACGCAAGAAATTACCAGAGAAAAGCCGTTTAATTGGATAAATTATCGGGATATTCAAGCAATAAAAAATAGTTCAATTGTTTGTTTTAAAGGCTGGTTATTTCGAGATGGCTGGTTTGTAGAAGATTTGCCAAAGTTGTATAAGTACGCCGATGAGATTAGATCCTACTTTACACCATTACAACAATATAAAATCAATGTAAATAGTTTGATATTGAATGTAAAAAATAACGCAGATACGATCGTTGGAGTTCACATCCGTCAAGGGGATTATGCTCAGCACCAAAAGGGGAGATACTTTTACACAACTGAGCAATACTTAGAAGTGATGAATTCAATAGTCAAACTATTTGAAGGTAACAAAATCAAGTTTTTGATTTGCTCTAATATTCAGCAAAATCCTAAGTTATTTGATGATTTTAACTGCGTTTTTGCTAACGGTCATTTAATCGAAGATATCTATGCTTTGGCTGAGTGCGACTATATTGTCGGGCCGCCTAGTAGTTATACTATGTGGGCTTCTTTTTATGGCGAAAAACCTCTTTATATGCTCAAAAATATCAATAAAGTAATTAACTTGAAAGATTTTGTGCATTTTTATGAATGGGAAGGAATTTTTAATTATCGAGATAACTGGAACGAGAGTTTTTGGGAGTGGACGCACTAATGAAACTAGCAACTAAGGGATTTATCACTATTTTAACAGGTCTTTACTCTTTCCAAGATTGCGTTCATTTTCTGGCGTCCGTCAGGAAATTTCACCAGGAACCAATTATTATTTTAATAGATAGAGTACCTCGAATTTTATATCCTTTACTTCAGGTGTTTGGAAATGTCATATTGCAAAGAGCACCCTCTCACGAAAATCCTGTTTTAGCGTCGCGCCAAGCCAAGCTGTCTTTGTACGGGGAATCTCTGTTTGAGAAAACTATTTATATGGATTGCGATATTTGTTTGCTGTCGCCAATAGATGAGGTTTTCGGCTATCTTGATGAGGTGGATTTGTTGGTGACAGAAGATGTGCAGCCTGCGATTGCGAAAGCGAGCAATTTATTAAGAGTCAAGCAAGATATTCTGTCAACTTTGCAGTCTGTGGGATTGCCACTAAACAAAAATACCATTCAATACAATGGCGGATTTATTGCTTTTACGAAAAGCAGTACAAATCAGGAATTGTTCGCGGAATTTAAGAAATATTTCGAGATAGTAGTGGCGCATCAAAATGTGCTACTTTTGAAAGACCAGGGTGCTTTTGCTGCTGCTATTGAATCTGTGAAACCGCAAATGAGAACATTGTCCCCTGTGTACAACTATTTGGATAAGTGGAAAGATGCTTATGCGATCGACAAACCGATAAAAGTCATGCACTGCACCTACCCCTACCGCCCGCAGTACGCAAAGAACGTCACGCGATCGCTTTTTACTCGAATAGTCGATCGCACCGCTAAAATATTTTTACCAAATCAAATTAACAATCCCTGGCGCTTAAAATAAACTTGACCAACTTACTACTCTAGGCCGTGCAACATTATACCAAAGAATTATATCAATACTTACAAACAACCTCCTACGAATCAGCCATAGAAATTATCCCTATCCTTTGGGAATTCGTGCAGCCCAAACGAGTAATTGATGTCGGTTGCGGTACGGGGACTTGGCTGTCCGCATTCCAAGAATTCGGCGTTGAAGATTTTTTAGGAATAGACGGTGATTGGGTAGATATCAAAATGCTAGAAATCCCTGAAAACAAGTTTTTAGCATTAGATTTAACCCAACCTTTGCGCGTCCAACAACAATTTGATTTAGTTGTTTCTCTAGAAGTAGCAGAACACTTGCCCCCAGAGTGTGCCCGAGTATTTATAGAGTCTTTAGTGAAGCTTGGCCCAGTGATTTTATTCTCTGCCGCAGTACCATTTCAAGGGGGAACAAATCACGTTAACGAACAGTGGCCAGACTATTGGGCGAAACTCTTTCAAGAGCAAGGATATGTGGCGATTGACTGCATGAGACATAAAATATGGCAAAATGAGCGAGTTAAATGGTACTACGCCCAGAATATACTTATATTTGCGAATCGGGAATATTTAACAACAAATCCAGTCTTGCAAAAAGAGGCAGCGAGAACTAACATTTTTCAGCTTTCCTTAATTCATCCGCAGCTTTACTTGCGAACGGCATCAGCAGCTACCAAATTAAGACAAGAAATCAAAGATATTTTAGCCTTAAAAGATCCAAGGATTTCACTGAAAAAAATATTTTTTGCTTTGCTACCCTTGACAAAAGATCGTTTAAGCAGGAAAATAAAGCAACTTTTTTAATAAAAAATTACCAAGTGAAAGTTTCATTAGTGGTGAGCGATTTGTCTGGAGGAGGTGCAATTCGTGCTTTTCTACTAGCTCAAGTCCTAATCGAGCTTAAATGTGATGTAGAAGTTGTGGGATTTCAGTTTGGTAAGGAATTGTATGCTATTCCTCCGACAGGCATCCCCGTATGTGCGATACCGGGGAAAAACTATCCAGGGTTTTTGATGGATGTTCAAAAATTATTGAAAAAAATCGATGGGGATATTATTTATGCAGTGAAACCTAAGCCTACAAGTTTTGGTTTATCGCTGCTCAAAAAACTCGATACTCGCCGCCCTCTCATTTTAGACATTGATGACTGGGAACTTAGCTGGTTCGGCGGTGACGAATGGAAATATCGCCCTTCTTTTAAGCAACTTTATCGAGATATTTTTAAACACAATGGTCAATTGCGAGAACCGGATCATCCGCTATATGTCAAGTGGATGGAAGGTTTAGTTTCCCGTGCTGATGCTGTCACCGTTGATACAGAGTTTTTAAAACAGCGTTTTGGTGGTGTATATTTGCCTAATGGTAAGGATACTGAAATGTTTGACCCTGTTAAATACAATCCTGAATTGAGCAGAGAGCGTTACGGCTTGTCGGGCTATAGAGTTCTGATGTTTCCCGGGGCGCCGCGACCTCACAAAGGTGTTGAGGATGTTTTGATGGCCCTCGAACAGTTAAATGAGCCCGATTTAAAATTAGCGATCGTCGGCGGAAGTCCTTATGATGATTATGATGATAGACTTATGCAACAATGGGGTCGTTGGGTTGTTAAACTGCCAAAATTTCCTGTGGAAACGATGCCGGAAGTTGTAGCGGCTGCTCACGTTGTCGTTGTTCCTCAGCGAGACACTCTGACAGCGGTGGCTCAGTTTCCGCTCAAGCTGACAGATGGCATGGCAATGGCTAAGCCTGTTTTGTCTACGCGCGTGGGAGATATTCCTACAATTTTAGGCGGAACTGGTTATTTAGTCGAACCTAGTTCTCCCGATCAAATTTCCCAAAAAATTAAATGGATATTTCAAAATTTTACAGCCGCCAATTTCCAAGGAATGAAAGCTCGGGAAAGATGCGTGAAAAAATATAGTATTCAAGCAATGGCACCGATACTTTCAGATATAATTGCAGGTAGCTATAGGTGAAATTGAAGCGACTGAATGGAGGAAGAAAAACTGGCTGTAATTAAAGAATATTTTGAGATGCCGTACTGTTTAGCTGGGAATGCTTCATGTCTGCCAATAAGCTACTCCTAAAATTTGCGAGACGATATCCGGGCAGGATTGTGTTAACTGTGATGCTGGGCTTTGCTGGGGCTTTATTCAGCGGTATCAGCACTACTCTGATTGTACCAGTGCTTTTAATTTTTTTGGGGGAAGCTATCGAGCTGCGCGGCGCTCCACCTCTCATTAAAAGTTTGATGTATCCCTTTGAGGGAATGCCGGAAAATCAGCGTTTAATGTTGATGACCGGGGCGATTGTTCTGGCAATTATATTAAAAAATCTTGCTAGCTATATTAATACTTTAGTCGCCACTTCTCTGACGCGCTCTCTGACTTTTGATTTGCGAGAAGCAGGTTTGCGGTTGTTGTTAGAAGTAGATTTAGATTTTTATTCTAAAACTAAAGTCGGGGATTTGATTAATAGATTGGGCGGGGAGATTGGCCGGACTGCGAGTGCAGTTGGTACGGCAATTGGAATGTTTACTACCTCAGTCACTGTTTTCGTGTTTCTGGGTTTGCTGCTTTCTATATCGTGGAAGTTGACGTTGACATCTACGCTTTTGTTGGGATTGGTTGCTTGCACAAATCAATATATTATTAACCGTTCTAAGCATTTTGGTCTCGTGCTTTCTGAAATGTCGAAAGATTATTCGGTGAGGGTGCTGGAAACCATGACTGGGATTCGGCTAGTTAAGTCAACGGGTAACGAAGAAAGGGAGTATCAGCGGATTAAGCATTTAATTCAAAGGCGAGAACACGCGGATTTTCAGGCTCAGGTAAATTATGCGGCGATTGCCCCAATTAACGAAGTTGTTAATTTGATCGTGATAATTTTGATTGTATTTATCGGTCGTACAATATTTGCTAATGAAATTGAGTCTATTTCAACTGTTCTGCTGACCTATTTATTGGTACTTTTTAGGTTAATTCCTTTGATTTCTCAGTTGAATAGCGGGCGGAGTCAATTTGCTAATACGTCAGCTAGCGTAGAAGTAGTTGATGATTTTTTGAGCTGCGATGAGAAGCCTTTTATGCTGAACGGTTCTGTGCCATACACTCATTTGCGATCGGGAATTAGTTTTAATAAAATATCTTTTAGTTATCCGAATCACAAAAATTTAGTTCTTCAAGGAATTGATTTATTTCTACCTTACGGCACTACTTTGGCTTTGGTAGGAACTTCGGGTTCTGGGAAGTCAACTTTGGCAGATTTACTGCCGAGATTTTACGATCCTACTGAAGGTAGTATCTCGATAGATGGTAGAGATTTGCGCGAATTTGAGCTAAAAAGTCTCAGAAAGGCGATGGGTATTGTTAGCCAAGATACGTTTTTGTTTAATGCTTCGGTGCGCGAAAATATTGCTTACGCTAGGCCCGATGCGACGGAGGCTGAAATTGTGGAAGCGGCGCAGGGGGCGAATGCTTATGAGTTTATTGAACGGTTGTCGGAGGGGTTGGATACTCAAATTGGCGATCGCGGTGTGATATTATCGGGAGGGCAGCGTCAGAGGATTTCGATCGCTAGAGCTTTGCTGCAAAACCCGGAAATCTTAATTTTAGACGAGGCAACGAGTTCGCTGGATACGGTTTCGGAAAGATACGTGCAATCGGCGATCGAGAAACTGAGTTGCGATCGCACAACCTTAGTCATCGCCCACCGCCTCTCCACAGTCCAAAAAGCCGACAAAATCGCCGTGATCGATCGCGGACAAGTCGTAGAAATCGGTTCTCACGAAGAATTGCTAGCCAAAGGAGGTTACTACACTCGCTTGTATTCAATGCAATTTGCGGAAGAAACCGCCCGCGATGAAGCTTTGATTAGAGGTTCTTACGAAATTCGCACTCGCCTGACTCCGATGATAGCTTACCTGAAGTTGCTAGTAGATGAAATGGTTGATTCTCCCGAAGAAAGAGATGAGTTAATCAGAGAATCATATCACTCGGCTGCTAATATTTTCAAAACTTTGGAATTTATAGAAAATACTATTAAACGTCAAGCAACAAAATAGTTATTGGTTATTAGTTATTTGTTATTAGAATAGTAGTGCGAGCGTCTCGCTCGCGATCCAGCCGCGAGGGAGACGCTCGCACTGAATCCAGTTTACCAATATACCAATTACCAATTACCAATTACCATTACCAATTCCAATGTCGAAATACTATGTATTTTTCACCAGAAATATCTTGCCACAACCGAATGTAGCCAGCTTAGTTCAAGTTGCACACTCAGCAAATGCCGCAGCAAATCTCGGTTATCCAGCAGTTTTGGTATATATCCGTAAAGGATGGAAGGCTTTTAATCCAGTTGATTGGTTTCATCCTTTTCAACCGAGAAAACCCGATGCAAAACTTGCTCAAATATACAATATTCAAGAGCAATTAAAAATAGCATACTTACCGATGCCGTGGCCGATCGACCTTTTGAACAGCAAGTGGACAAGTTCCAGTACAATAGTCTCAAAATACTACTTGCCAATTCACCTGCTGAAATCGACTAAAATTGTTCATACTCGCGACTGGAACTTTGTTAAAGCTGCCATTAAACACGGAATTCCTGCTATCTACGAACAACACCACCACGAAGATAAGAAATTTGAGCCGGAGGTTGTTAATAATCCTCTCTTTCAAATTGCTGTAACTGTTGCAGATACTGTGCGATACAGCATGATTCAAAATGGGATGCCAGCGGAAAAAGTCATTATGCTGCACAATGGTTTTAACCAGTTGTTTCTGGTGAGACAAACAGACGCAGCCGAGAATTGGCGGCAGCGATTATTAGCAGGTGGAAGGCAATATTTAGCGGTGTATGCGGGTGGGCTGTACCCGTTTAAGGGTGTGGATATGCTGGTGGATGTGGCGCGGGTGTTGCCGGAAGTTCAATTTGCGATCGCCGGTGGTGACTCATCTCAAGTAACAGCATACCAGCAGTTAGCCACAGACAAGCAAGTCAAGAACATCAATTTTCTCGGCTACCTGCCTCAAAATCAACTACCCAGCTTGTTGCAAGCCGCCGATGTTTTGACTCACCCTCACTGTCAGACAGAGGCCGCGACATTCACATCTCCTTTGAAGTTCTTTGATTATATGGCATCGGGAACTCCTATTGTTGCGACGGAGATTGCATCTTTAATGGAATTCAAATCTGGAAATATAGCTGCCATTTGGTGCGAACCTGATAACCCGCACAAGTTCGCGCAAAGCATCCGAGATAGTTTAGCAAAATATCCGAGGAGAAGCGAAGGTTATGCAGAAACATTGGGTTTTGTCAAGCAGTTTTCGTGGGAAAATAGGATCGAGAGGATTTTGAGTTATGTGGATGAAGAAGTGCGATCGCAAATTATTCATTAGTTTTGTATAATTTTGAATTACCTATTCCTAGCCCCGGCGGTTGAAACCGCGGCTACATAAACAAAGTCCGCCTCCGCGGACTAAGAGAGAAATGAACCCAATAATTATCAGTGCAATCACCACCTATCCAGGCATGAATCAAAGCGACTGGCTGTGGCAACAAACCCCCCACAACTTCGGCAAATGGGGCAACATTCAAATGCTCGCCAACCACCCGGAACCAGATTTTTTGCTCATGTATCAATTTGACTTTCCCCGGCAGCCGAAACAGCAGTTATGGCTCGACAAAATACGCCATTACAAGCATCCAACACCAGAAAATGACATTCGAGAAAAATTCCGAAATGTCCCCAAAGAACGGATTATTTATTTAATCCGAGAACCGCCTTTAGCAGAAGTAATTGAGATTACCAAAGCCAACTACGAACAAGCAAAACTTTATTGCGGTTACGTTTCCGGGCCGGATGATTTTGCGCCCAATCCCAATTATATGCCCGCGATTTGGTATCACTCAAACTCGTTTCGAGAATTGAATGAAATGCCACCACCAACTAAAACTAAATCCTGTTCTTGGATAACTTCGGGCGTTAGTCGCACAGCCAACCACCGACGCAGATTAGATTTTATCAATTTGCTGCAAGAAGCAGAATTAGATTTTGACCTTTACGGGCGAAACTTGCCAAGTTGGGCGCAGGGAAACGGCACGGTTAATAATAAATGGCACGCTGTCGCACCTTATTATTACAATTTGGCTGTGGAGAATTATGCCGAAAATGATTGGTATGTCAGCGAAAAACTTTGGGATGCTTTATTAGCTTGGAATTTGCCGATTTATTACGGCGGTGCGGCGGCGGATAAGTTGTTGCCTGCGGGAAGTTTTTTGCGGCTTCCCAGTTTGGATGAGAAGGGAGTAGAATTTATTAAAGAGGTGATTGCTACGCCGGATTGTTGGCATGAAGCGAGGGATAAAATTGCTGAAGCTAGGCAAATCATTCTCCACGAATTGAACTTGCTCAATTGGCTGTCTAATTTTGCATCTTAGGAAATAGTACAAAAAATAGGTTCGTAGTGCGGACTTCAGTCCGCAGCCGGAGAGCGGACTGAAGTCCGCACTACGAACTAACCTTAGTTATTACGGTCAATAGATAGGACATGATATGAAGGGAATTTGCACGCTAGCAAACGATGTAGTTTACGACCAACTAATTGCTTTACTCAACAGTATTGAAGTAATTTTAGGTTCAAATATTCCTGTCTGTATTTATCCTTTCGACGAGCATATAGAACAAATCAAAGCAGAAATCATTAACCGTCCCAACGTGTTTATTTATGAAGATACTGCATCAATTCAGCGATGGGATGAATTTATGCAAGCCGCCGCACCTGAGCGCTTAAATCGCAAAAAGTTCCGGCTTTACGGCGCGCACCGCCGCTTTTGCGCTTTCGACGGCCCGTTTGAAAAGTTTATTTACATGGATGCTGATACTTTAGCAATGAATTCGCTAGATGCGGTTTTTGATAAATTAGATAAATATGATTTTGTGGTTTACGATTTTCAATTTCGCGACCCAACTAAAGTCTACAACATTGATTCGCCAAAACTGCTGGAAGTTTTTGAGCAAAATCGGCTCGACTCGGAAATATTTTGTTCGGGATTTTACGCCAGCAAGCAAGGAGTTTTTGACCGTGATACTAGAGAATGGCTGTTAGGTAAACTGCTATCTGGGGAGGCAAAAATTCTCTATGCAGGTGCGGGAGAACAGCCGTTGCTCAATTATATGGTGATGAAAACGGGGATGAACAGCTATAATTTTGCTTGCAGTCTCCCGGATGATGAAAAAACTGGTTGCAGCGTCACTTCCCCACATTTTAAAACCCAATATCACATTCTTTATGACAAGGGAAATCGCCTGACTTACATTCATTATATTGGGGTGCAGCCGGATTTAATTCGGAGAGTTTGTGCTGGCGAAAATATTGAGTTTCCCTACCGCGATTTGTTTCTACATTACCGCTATCTCCGCGAACCCTCGAAGCGGCCGGTTTTTAGGGAACCGCTAAAGTCTTATGCTGATATTTCTGCGCCGAGTTTGCTAGAAAGAGTCTTGAGAAGGTTGAGGATAAATTTATGAGTCGCGGTATTTATATTGTTGCTAATGATAAGGTGATGGAAAGTGCGATCGCCCTTTTAGCCAGCATACGCCTGTACAATTGTCAAGTACCAGTTTTTTTAATCCCGTTTGACGACAATTATCTGCAAGTCGCTGCCGCCCTCAGCAGCCTCTATGGGGTGCAATTGTACCCAAATCTGGGGTTTGTGGAACAGTTTACCAGGGAAATTGGCCAAATATTCGATCGCACTTTTCTAGCCCTTCCCA
The DNA here is from genome assembly GCF_020737885.1 of Microcoleus sp. PH2017_34_RAT_O_A. Classification (NCBI taxonomy): domain Bacteria; kingdom Bacillati; phylum Cyanobacteriota; class Cyanophyceae; order Oscillatoriales; family Microcoleaceae; genus Microcoleus; species Microcoleus sp. PH2017_34_RAT_O_A. The sequence goes on from NZ_JAEQDD010000038.1 coordinate 28,785, forward strand.
ACAAAATGCGGAAACTCTGCGCCTGGTTTGGCCCCCTCGACGAATTTCTGTACATCGATACCGACATCATCGTCTTTGAAGACATCGCAGCCAACCTCAACAAACTCTCAGAAGTAGACTTTTTTTGCTGCGACTATCACCACCTCAGCGAAAAACTGCGAAATATATTTTCACCCATTGTCAAAGAACAAAATATCTTTACCGACTCACAGCTTCAAGATGTATTCAACAGCGGTTTTTGGGCTTCCCGAAAAGGCACGATTGCAGAATCGCAAATGTATGAAATTTTGCGAGAATGTTCGCAACATCGAGAATATTTTGACTTTACTCAAAATGTCACAGACCAGCCTATACTAAATTATATGATTCTCAAGTTAATTTTCAAACGCTGGAATCTTGTTAAAGATTCAGCAGCAGAACCTGGAAGCTGGGCTGGTTCTACACATTTTCAGGAAATAGATTATGTGCTTTATGACAAAGGCAAAAGATTAAAATATATTCACTGGGCTGGAATACCAATTAAATCCGGTACTCCTTATTGGAAACTTTGGCGATATTATCGTTATTTGGATGAAAGAAAACCAAATTTAATGCAAAAAATCCTTCGGCCTTTCAGTAGATGAGGATAAACTGATATGTTATATTATTATCAACAAGCTTTGAGGAACAGGCAAGATGCCTGTTCCACAATTCATAAATTTTATTGTGGTTTTGACTTTAAACAAGCTTTGAGTAACAGGCAAGATGCCTGTTCCACAATTCATGAATTTTATTGTGCTTTTAACTTTAAACAAGCTTTGAGGAACAGGCAAGATGCCTGTTCCACAATTCATAAATTTTATTGTGCTTTTAACTTTAAACAAGCTTTGAGGAACAGGCAAGATGCCTGTTCCACAGTCAATCATTTTTATTGTGGTGTGGGCATCTTGCCCGCACCTAAACAGTTACTTATTAACCAACTATGACTGATGGTATTTATATTCTAGGCAATGATGTGGTTTTTGACCACTTAGTCGCTTTATTGAATAGTCTCGAAGTTAATGGGGCGAAAACTATTCCTGTTTGCATCATTCCCTACGATGATAACTTGCAAAAAGTTCGAGTAGAAATTGCCTCGCGAAGCAATGTTACTCTATTTGACAATGCCGATTCCATCCAATTTTGGGAAGAGTTTGCAACTCAAGCTTGGACATCTCACCAAAAAGCTCAAAAAGTTTGGCAAGCTAAAGGTTGGGCGCCAGTTCACTGTTTGGGAATGCACCGAAAATTTTGCTGTTTTGATGGCCCTTTTGACAAGTTTGTCTATTTTGATGCGGACACTCTGTTAATGGGTTCTCTGGATTATATTTATCAAAAACTTGATGAATTTGATTGGGTAGCTAACGATTTTCAATACAAATCTGACCTCAATTATGTCTTTGATTTATCATCAGAAAAACTCGCAGAAGTTTTTGAGATTGAAAGACTGGAATCTTGGATTTTTTGTGCTGGTTGGTTTGCTGCAAAAAAAGGTATTTTAAATCGCAATAACTTAGCCGAACTTTTAGATAAATTGACTTCAGGAGAAGCGGAAATTTTGTCTTTGCGGGGAACTGACCAACCTTTATTTAACTATTTAGTCGCCCGCAGCGCTATCTCTTTTTATAATTTTGCTTATCATCAACCTGCACTGATAACGGGAAATCATTGGTCTTCTCAATTTGATGTGATAGATTATGTTTTATACGACAAAGGACGGCGGCTGACTTATTTGCATTACATGAGTATTTCGGCTGCAAAATTTACTCGATTGTGTGCGGGCGAAGATGTTGAGATTCCTTACCGCGATGTATTTCTGCACTACCGCTATTTGAATTCGCCGGAAACACGACCAAAACTCGCGCCTCCCAATTTGTTACTGCGCTTGCAGAGGAATTTCAAAAGTTGGGGTATTCAAAGGGTTAATAATGTTCTATTTAAGTTGCGTATTTTAATAAAGAAGGACTAAAGTCCTTACTACGAACCAACCCTCTTCGTTATAAAAGAGGGTTGATATTTAACTATGGTTCTTCAAAAAAAGAATCCAAGTCTAAGGCTTGGGAACCTCCGCGTTGTAGTTCAATTAAAACTTTGGCTAGTTGAGTCCAAACTAGCCATGCTGTTAGTAGTGTCAGCGGCAGGGCTAGAACGTAGGACAGTAATTTGGGGAAGCCGAATATCTCCATTCCTGAAGCTAAAAATATGCAAATTCCGCCGGCCATTCCCAAAAAAGGCAACTGCAATTGTAGACCTTTTAGGTTAGACAAAGTACGGCTAGAACGATTTTTAGACCAGAGTTCTACGGCTTGTTTGAGAGTTGCTTCAAAGGCTAGGCCTGATGCCATACCTGCTATTAATCCAGCAGTCATTAAAAAATAGGGAGGTTCTGGAAAGTAATACACGAATAATTCTTTTGGGGTAATGGGAAAATTGGGAATTGGGGATGGGGAATTGGGAATTGGGAATTGGGAATTGGGAATTGGGAATTGGGAATTGGGAATTGGGAATTGGGAATTGGCAAAAGTAGAATTATTTTTCTTCCTTCTTCCTTCTTCCCTCTTCCTTCTTCCTTCTTCCTTCTTCCTTCTTCCTTCTTCCTTCTTCCTTCTTCCTTCTAATTAAAATCGATTCAGCGCGGCTGTTCCTGCTGTGGAGAACTCTGTCAAAGCGCCTAAAGCAACGTTGAACAAGCGACTTGGTTGCAGGTCTTCTTTGACTAAGTTCCAGAGGCTGCCAACTTCTTCGGTGTGAATTCGATCGTCCTCAATCAAGGCTAACATTACCTGGCGTCTCAAAAACGACCCTTCCTCTGACAGCAAAAATTGCAAGCCGAGTTGGGCTGTGGGTAGCAGGTCGAAACTGCGATCGGATCTGGCGATCGCAATCATCTCCTCTAATCTATTCCACTGGAATTTGCCATCTTTGAATAATACCTCAATCAGGCGACGGCGCAATGCCGGAGATTCTCCGTTTAACAAACGTCGGGCTACATAGGGATAGGCTACCTCAACTATCTTGAAATCTGGATTGAGGCTAAGGGCTAAGCCTTCTTCTGTGACGAGAGACCGAATAATTAAGGCAAATTTGGCGGGGACTCGGAAAGGATAGTCGTACATCAACTCCGAAAACTCGTCTGTAATCGTCTTGAAGTTAAAGTCTCCTACCTTTTCGCCGACGATATCGCCGAGGACAGATTCCAGCGCCGGGACGATCGGCATAATATCTGTATCTGGTGTCAAAAACCCAAGTTTTACAAAATCCTGGGCTAACTCTAAATAATCTTTGTTGATCAAGTGAACGACAGAATCAACCAAAGTTTCTTTAGTTGTTTCTTCCATCTGATCCATCATCCCAAAATCGATGTAAGCCATGCGGCCGTCCGCTAAGGCAAACAGATTTCCTGGATGGGGGTCTGCGTGAAAAAAACCGTGTTCCAGTAACTGCCGCAAACCGCTGCGAACTCCGATTTCAATTAAGCTATTAGTGTCTAAACCGGCGGCTTTGACACTTGCCATATCTGTTAGCTTGATACCGTCAATCCATTCGAGAGTGAGAACGCATTTTGCAGTATAGCGCCAGTAAATACTCGGAACTTTTACTGTTGGGTCGTCGGCAAAATTGGTCGCAAATTTTTCGGCGTTGCGGCCTTCGTTGATATAGTCAATTTCCTCGAATAATTTAATACCGAATTCATCGACTATTAAACAGAGGTCGTGACCGAGATTTAGTGGCAACAACGGGCCCAACCATCCAGCAGCCCAGCGCATTAAGTAAAGGTCAAGGCTCAAGATTGGTAGCAAATTCGGTCGCTGAACTTTGACTGCTACTTCTTCTCCGGTGATTAAACGGGCTTTATAAACTTGACCGAGACTGGCGGCGGCGACTGGTTCGGGGGAGATTTCGCTGTAAGTTTCGCTGATTTTGCGATCGAGTTCTGCTTCAATAATCTCAAATGCTCGCACCGAATCAAAGGGCGGCAGTTGATCCTGAAGTTTGATTAGTTCTATGAGAAAGTCTTTGCGGATTAAGTCTGGTCTAGTAGACAGGGCTTGGCCGACTTTAATGAAAGTGGGGCCTAAGCGAGTGAGTATTTGTCGCAGATGGGCGGCGCGTTCGGGCTGGTGGGCGGCGACTTCGTGCTGCCAACTGTCCCACAGCATTCCGAGTACGAAGCCTGCAAATGACCAAATAACGGTTATTGCTCGCCAAATTGCTTTCCAAGGACGGTTGCGGTAATATTGGGCGATCGCCTGTGGATCGTAGCGTCTAGCCTGAGTGAATTGATACTGAGGCACTCGTTTATTTTCCTCTTGTTTTATGAAAATTGCAGCTTAAATTGAGATTGGGCATCGGGCATCGGGCATAAAAGCATCGGGCATCGGGCATCGGGCATCGGGCATCGGGCATCGGGCATCGGGCATCGGAAGTCGAAAGTTAAAACCTTCTTCCGTCTTCCTTCTTCCGTCTTTCTTCTTCCTTCTTCCTTCTTCCTTCTTCCTTCTTCATCATTGACCGATCGCAAATTTTAGGCGAGCGGAAAATGCACCCGTTGAAGGCGGATTGCCAGCCTAAATTTGTTTCTTTTCATTAAATATAGTACTTGACACTCCTCGACTATCAAGGTACGAGGATTCTTGGGCTGAATCGTGCCTCTACCAACAATGTCAGTTTTGGTCTTACAGTTTCATGTCTAGTCCGACTACACCTTTTACAGCAAGCACTCTTACGGACTACTCCCCAAGCGTAAATTCGCGTGTGTCCCACGCTATTTGATTTTTATTTGCTCTTACCGTGTGGATTTGGTTTTTACCATTGACGGTTAAAGATTTTGAGATCCCGGAGTAGGACGTTCAACCTGTTTCCTCACGTTCTCACGGTCAGCAACCTACGAATACTATAGCAGAAAGCCGTCAAGCTTATGACGGGGTTTTAAACCCAAATTTCTGATAAAAGTACAAGTGATCAGTCAAAACACTTAATATGTTTTCCTGACCGCTGCACCAGTACGACACTGCAACCCTACAATTCCTCTATTCTCAGGTATTTCTTTCGATCGGGCGATCGCACAAAAGCCACTAAATCCTATCCGCCCTTTGCCAAACAATCTTTCAGCCCGTAAATTGCCCTCTCCTGTTGATCCCTCGAAAGTTCCGGGAACATCGGCAAAGACAAGACTTCGCGACAAACTTGCTCAGCTACAGGCAACTGACCGGCTTGATAGCCCAAAGATTTGTAAACAGGTTGCAGGTGCAAAGGTAACGGATAGTAAACCATCGAACCGATGCCGGATTCCTGCAACTTAGTCCGCATCGAGTCGCGGAAATTACCAGAAGGATTTGGCGCGCCTTCTGGACTTGTCAGCCGGATTGTGTCTTGACTTGTCAAGCGAATTGTATATTGATTCCAAACAGGCTTGGCTGCTGGCAATTCCTTGGGGACAGCAACTCCGGGCACGCGGGAAAGAAATTCGCTATAAACGGCTGCTTTCTCGCGCCGTTGGGAGTTCCAACTGTCGAGATACCGCAACTTAATGCTGAGAATCACCGCTTGCAGGGCATCCAGACGGCTGTTGTAGCCTATTTCCTCGTAAAAATACCTAGAAGACTGTCCGTGCTCCTTAAGCATACGCATGGAAGCTGCCAGGGCGCGATCGTTTGTTGTCACCGCGCCGCCGTCACCGCAAGCGCCTAAATTTTTGGTCGGATAAAAGCTGAAGCAGCCCACATGGCCGATGCTGCCGACTTTTCTAGACTCCCACTCGGCCCCGACAGACTGGGCGCAATCTTCGATGACGGCTAAGTTATGCTTGGTGGCAATTTCCATCAACCGAGTCATGTCTGTGGGTTGTCCGAAAATGTGAACCGGCATAATTGCCTTGGTTTTGTCGGTAATTGCCGCTTCCAAAAGTTCGACATCCAGATTAAAAGTCCCGCTGTCAATATCGACAAATACGGGAGTTGCACCCACAGCGCTAATTGTTTCAGCGGAAGCGAAGAAGGTAAAAGGAGTGGTAATTACTTCGTCGCCGGGGCCGATTTTGAGAGCTCGCAAAGCCAAAATTAGGGCATCGGTGCCGGAGTTGCAGCCAACGCAGTCGGAAACGCCTGTGTAGTTGGCAAACTCTTGCTCAAAACTCTTGACGGCGGGGCCGCCGATGTAGCCGCCAGAGGCGAGCACTTTTTGTACCGCGGCGCCGATTTCGTCGCCAATCTGGGCGTACTGCTGGGTTAAATCGAGGGGGGGAACGTTATTCACTCTTGACACCACAAATTGCAACCATTATCAAAGCAAATTCTTACAGCAAAACTGTTTCTCAGAAACCTTTATTCAAATATCTTATAGTTGGACGGGCAAACAATCACTTTATCGAAAGGGAGCGCGGATGTTAATTCTGCTAGATTTTACTGATTTGGGTTGGGCTTTGGGGATGGTGGCGATCGCGATCGGGCTTTCGGCGTGGCAGGGATTGGGGTTGGAAGGGGCTCTGGCGATCGCGGCGGGGCGCACCCTAATCCAGCTAATCGGAGTCGGCTACGTGCTCGCCGTGGTGTTTGCGCCGGAGGGGAAAAATCCGTGGCTGGTGTTAGCAGTGTTAGCAATCATGCTGGCCACGGCTAGCATGGTGGCCACCAACCGGATTAGCAAAAAAATCAAGCACTTGCTGCCGTTAGTTGTGGGTTCGATATCGATCGGTACGGCGTTTACTCTGGCCTATACACACTTACTAATTTTGCAACCTGACCCCTGGTACGAACCGCAGTATTTGATTCCCCTAGCGGGGATGATTTTGGGCAATGCGATGAACTCAGGGGCGATCGCTGGTGAAAGACTTGTGAGTACAGTTAACAGCAGCCAATTAGAAATAGAAACCCATTTAAGTTTAGGATCGACTCCGCAGCAAGCAGTAAAACAGTACCGCAAAGATGCGATCAAAGCTGGATTAATCCCCACATTAAACACAATGACAGTCGTAGGTATCGTAACATTACCGGGAATGATGACGGGTCAAATGTTGAGCGGTGTCAGTCCTTTGGATGCAGCATCTTACCAAATTTTGATTATGTTTGTGTTGGCGCTAGCAACTTTAATAGCAACTCTGTTGTTGACTGAGGGATTGTGCCGGAGTTTTTTTAATCAAGATGCACAATTAATCAAATGGTAAGGTTCGTAGTGAGGACTTCAGTCCGCATTCATGAAGGACTAAAGTCCTCACTATGAACCAATTTTATTGCGTGCGCCACAAAATAACTCATTTTCGATATAATGGTAATAAGGTTTGTAGTGAGGACTTCAGTCCTCTGAATTTGATGCGGACTAAAATCCTCACTACGAACAAATTTGATTGGAGACTTCGTCATGATTCAAACTGCAACTAAACCAGTAACCTTTGAAGAATTTCTGGACTGGAAACCTGAAAACGGACGTTACGAACTGCACAATGGAGAGATTGTTGAAATGTCACAGCCATTAGGAGACCATGAAGAAGTTATCGGTTTTTTAGCCTCCGAATTAACTGCTGAGTTTAGAAAAGAAAAACGTCCATACTTCATCCCCGGAAAAGCATTAATTAAGCCACCAGAAAACGAATCAGCTTATTCGCCGGATATTCTGATATTAAATCGCCCCAACTTAACATCAGAACCTTTGTGGAAAAATTTTTCAACCGTAACTCAAGGAGCATCAATTCCGCTGGTTGTTGAAGTCGTTAGCACGAATTGGCAAGATGACTACATAAAAAAGGTAGGTGAATACGAACTAATCGGCATTCCCGAATATTGGATTGTGGATTATCTCGGTTTGGGCGGCCGTCGATTTATTGGGAATCCCAAGCAACCGACTATTTCGATTTATCGGTTGATTGATGGCGAGTATGAAGTTAGTCAATTTCGGGGAGATGATAGGATTGAGTCGCCAACTTTTCCAGAGTTGAAGTTGACGGCACAACAGATTTTTCAAGCGGGATTGAGTGAAGGATAAAATTGCTGGAAATAACGATATCGGGTAGGGACACGGCAATGCCGTGTCCTCTATTTCATCGCCGTGTTGTCTATTTCAACCGCCCGCTGATATAACCGATGAGGCTAGACCAATTTCTAGGCTTTGCGCTTGATTAAAACGCTAATAAATTGTCCCGGCTTTGGGCCTCGCTGCAACTTACTCCAATCGCCGACGGTGGCGAATCCCAGCCTGTACAAGGTGTGGATGGTTTCTAATACGGTTTTCTGGGAACCGACAACCGTTATCTGCACGATTTCCTGTTCGGATACTGCACAGCCGTCATTTGGCTGCACGGAAGAGTTATCGTCAGGCACGAATTCCTGTGACATAATTATGGTCTCCTGGTTTTTGGTTGTTTTCTGGGAGGAAAACCCAAAAACCCAGCCGCCCCGCATACTAACAAAAGGCAGGGCGGCGACAGAGAATGCTAAGATTCTCGATCAGCCTCCAGACTGCTCATCTCAGTTTGGCGGTTAGCTGTCCGTTGCTGCTGGTTACAGCTTCGGACAGTGCAACTAGATTTTCGGGCGATCGTGGCTGCTTCATCTTCGAGCAAAGCAACCTTAATTTCACAGCGTAGCGGCTTCTGGGGCCGCCGTCAATACATTTAAGATTTTAGATTTTCGTCCCACAACTCGGACACTGCTGCACCATCAGCTTTTAATGCTCCATCTTTACGATGACCTAAATATCTGGGAGGACGGAATCCTAAGCTTTGTTGGAAATTATCTATAATTTGATTAATATTTTTCCAGCAAGAATTCTCTGTGCCAGCTTCTAAACCACTCCATTGATATAGATGTTGCAGCATCTCAGGGTCTAACCAGTCAATTTTTTGCACTAAAGTGCGATCGGCTAATTTAGTAGCGGTTCGTGCGTCTGCACTACTTTCGACAATCACTACAAACTCAATCATTAATTTCTCCTGCAACCACCCAATCTTCTCCCTCCGCATCCCAGAATTCTCCGGTGGTTAAAGTTTGTTTTGCCCATTCTACATCAGGATGTTCATCTAATCTTTTGCAACGAGTCACACCGGAGTTATTGTTACTTAATACATGAACTTGAGACGGAGTAAGTTCATCCACAATGTAGGGAGAATGGGTGGAAAAAATAATTTGCAGGTTGTTGTTTTGTTGAATAATTTCTTTAAAAACAGCGATTAATTCTCGTTGTGCTTTTGGGTGGAGTCCCTGTTCGACATCATCTAGTAACACTAAATTAGGTTGAGTTGGATTTATCAAAACAGTCAGTAATCCGAGGGCGAGCATTGTTCCTTCGCTAATCGCATGGGCTGGAATGCGTTTACCAGTATTCATGTCTAGGACAACTTCTTGCCCTGTCATTTCCTGACTTTCTTCGTAGGAGATAGATTTGCCATCGACTTCGATTAAGCGTTGGCGATTTACCATAACCTTGGCTCGTTTTACGCCTACTTCGCGTACACCTGGTACAATCCGTTTCAACATTTCTTGTAAAGATTGAAACTTATCTGGAGCTTCGTCACGAAGATAGTCTAAGGTAGGTGCTAAGCCTGAACCATCGAACTCAACTCGCGGAATGATTGCATCGCTGTAAGCTGCTTTAGCAAGATTAGTAGCTACTAGCTTAAGATGAACTGAGTATCTCAAAGATTCAGGAATTGGCTCTTTCGTAGTGATTAAGGAAGTTTTAGACATTACTTTCCTATATTCCTGGTTTTTATCGGCCTTCCATGATGCTGTCGGAAACCAAGAATGATTAACTCTTTGTCTCCAGTCATAAGAAGCTTCCCAATCATTACGCTCTTGGTCTCCCCAAAAACCATTTGCAGTAACAGACATATTATTTTGCCCAATAGTTGTAATAAATTGAGGCGCTCTTTCATCCTTAAAAATATCTTCAAATGATGAATTAGTAAGCTGACTGAGATAATGCAATGCTTGCAAAACGGATGTTTTACCAGAACTGTTTTGTCCTACGAGGGCGTGTAAGCCTGAATTGTCAAAATTAATTTCTGTATCTTGATGACTTTTGAAGTTATGAAGTTTTACCTTTTCTAGCATTGGATTGCTAACACCATTTCATACAGTATACTAGCGATTTCAGTCGCGGATTCCCCAATTAATACTCATCGACAAAATCTGGATGAAGCCACAGAAATTCGCGGCGCAATTACTTCGGGAGCATCTCAGTTTTGTTGTTATAGTGCTGTCCACTCCGAGCGAGTATTATACAGCTCGCTCTTGGTGGACAGCACTGCAAGCAAGATGGTTTTTGCAAAAATGTGATGCTCCCAGAGCGCTGAAGCGCAACTACGTACCTTTCCGGAGCGCTGAAGCGCAACTACGTACCTTTCCGGAGCGCTGAAGCGCAACTACGTACCTTTCCGGAG
>NZ_JAEQDD010000039.1:0-3725 GCF_020737885.1 Microcoleus sp. PH2017_34_RAT_O_A
GGTCAACGACAAACCCTTGAATCTCGGTAAATGGTTTATCGATATTTTTTACCGCCCTGAGCCAGTATTGGCATGATTATTTATTTGGAAGTCCCTTAGTACCTTTTGCACATCACACCTGACAACTATTTGGTATAATCAGACTCTGGTGTTGCGGGCATTCAGCCGGCTATTGTCCCACTGCGAACTAATATGTCACTCGAACGCCTCAAAGACGTAACCTGGAAAACCAAACCGCAACTGATATCCTTGTTTTCCGGTTGCGGCGGTATGGATTTGCCGTTCCACAAAGCTGGGTTTGATGTAGTTTGGGCGATCGACTCCAATCAATACGCCTGCAAAACTTTCAGCAACAACATTGCCGCTGTCATAGTCAACGACAGCATAGAAAACATAGACATTGCACAACTTCCCGAAGCAGAAATATGTATAGGAGGCTTTCCCTGTCAAGATTTCTCCCTCATTTGGAAGCGGCCCGGACTTGAAGGAACCAGAGGCAATTTATATACATACTTCCTCGATTTTGTCAACAAGAAAAAGCCCAAAGCTTTTGTCGCGGAAAATGTCAAAGGTTTATTAAGCGCCAATAATTACCAAGCAATCAAACAAATCATTTCCGACTTTGAAAGCATTGCACCGGGTTATTTAGTCAAACCTAAACTTTACAACTTTGCCGATTACGGAGTTCCGCAATTTCGGCAAAGAGTCTTGTTAGTTGGCATTCGGATGGATACAGGATTTGATTTCGTGCATCCTCAAGCACAATACGGGCCCAATCGCCAAAATGCTTATCGCACAGCGGGCGAAGCACTCAAGGATGTCGAGCAAGTTGTGGAAAATAACCAAAATCATCAAATTCGCGATCGCACCGTTGAAATTTTGAATCGAATCAAAGCCGGAGGAAATTTTTCAGATATTCCCAAAGATAGTCCCTACTATGTAAAAGGCATGATCAGCCACGTTTATCGGCGAATTCATCCCGAGAAACCATCATCTACAATCATTGCTGGTGGAGGTGGCGGAACCTGGGGTTATCATTATCCAGAACCGCGTGCACTGACAAATCGGGAGAGGGCGAGACTGCAAACTTTTCCCGATGATTTTGTATTTGAAGGTTCTGTTACCGAAGTGCGCCGACAGATTGGGAATGCTGTACCGCCACAGGGAATCGCTGCGGTTGTTGAGTCTCTAATTCCGCTATTTAAGGGCGATTATCCGAAAGTGGATTTATATAAAATAAGTGAAAAATTGCAGGCTATGTCAATTCAGGAGCGATTGAAACACGCAGAATTAGAGGTGTCTGAGCAAACTTTGGAGTTATAGCGGTTCTCAAAAAAAGTGAGGTACGTTGTTGGGCTTTAGCCCTCTGATATCTATTGCATATTAAGCAACGTCGTAAAAGTGAGGTACGTTGTTGGGCTTTAGCCCTCTGATATCTATTACATATTAAGCAACGTCGTAAAAGTGAGGTACGTTGTTGGGCTTTAGCCCTCTGATATCTATTACATATTAAGCAACGTCGCATCAAAAACTCCATTTACAGTCATACCTCATCTTTCTGATAAATGCTATAATTTGTGAAAATAGGAAGAATAAAGGCGCGATCGCCAAAATCAAGCAGAATGCGAAGCCGAAAAGGTTTGGCTGGCTGACAAACGTCGAGAACTCGAACAAGTACAAAATCAAATTGAGGCTATTTTGAATCAGAGCGATCGCACTTAATCAATCAATTCCGCTTCTTCAAAAATCTGCCGAGTCGTTAACTCCAAACCAGGCAGCAGATCGTCCACAATCGGTGTATTATCCGTATAAATTTGACTCGAACCATCGGGGAAAAAGCTTCTGATTAAAATAGCTTCTGGATCGATTACCCAAACTCGCGTCACACCCGCTGCTAAATAATCTTTCGCCTTCTCTTCAAATTCCTTCATCGTTTGATCGGGAGAGATAATCTCAATCACCAGTTCAGGAATTGCGGGACAAGCTTGATTCCGCCGCCAACTTTTCGGCAGACGCGCATAAGAAATGTACGTCAAATCGGGAACCGGTGCCCAATCTTTAGCCTGACGTTTTAACAAAATCGCCCATTCTGGAAGCACTCGCCCCCTTCCTCTACACCATTCACGAATTAGGAGACACAAAGCTCCCTGTAAACTGGAATGAAAAAATTTTGGAGACACTTTAGGAACTGCTTCACCATCTACAAACTCATAATATACGTCTCCGTCGGGCAAAGCTAGAAATTCTGCTAAAGTGAGTTTGGTTCCGATGCCTACCATGACTCCTAGCCCTCTCGCTAATTAATTGATATGTCTATTATACAAAATTTACCAACATTCCTAGAAGTGCGATCGCCCCTCGGACTCTATTCCAAAAACAGCATAAAAATATCCCCGACTTCTTAAAGAAATCGGGGATTTAACCGCGATCGCATTTTAGCTTGGGCGTTTCGCCTGTTTCTATGCCAAAACTGGCACGGGTTGTGGCCAACGTTTCATGACTTTACCAATTACAGCCAATTCTTCCATCAACTTGTCGAACTGATCCGGTGTTAACGATTGCGGCCCGTCAGACAAGGCTTTTTTCGGATTCGGGTGCACTTCTATCATCAGCGAATCTGTACCCGAGGCGATCGACGCAAAGGCCATCGAAGGTACAAACTGCGCCCAACCGGTGCCGTGACTGGGGTCAACCATCACCGGTAAGTGAGTCAGAGTCCGCAGCACTGGAACCGCCGACAAATCCAGCGTATTGCGCGTATACTGCCTGTCATACCCGCGAATGCCGCGCTCGCACAAAATCACGTTGGGATTGCCAGCAGCCATGATATACTCGGCAGCCATCAACCATTCTTCAATGGTGGCGGAAATGCCGCGCTTCAGCAAAATTGGTTTGTCTTGAGCTCCGACTTTCTTCAACAGCGAGAAATTCTGCATATTTCGGGCTCCGACTTGAACTACGTCGGCTACTTCCACGATCGCACTTAAGTCGGCCGCATCCATAACTTCGGTAATAATTCCCAAACCGCTAGCTTCCCGCGCCGCAGCTAGCAATCCCAAAGCACTCTCGCCGTGGCCTTGGAAAGCGTAGGGGGAAGTTCTCGGTTTGTAGGCTCCACCGCGCAAAAATTGAGCGCCAGCAGCTTTGACGCGCATTGCGGTCTCGACAATCATTTCTTCGTTTTCGACCGAGCAAGGGCCTGCTACGACTGCGATCGGGTGATTTAAGCCAATCGTCACAGTTCCCAAAGGAGTAGCAACTTCTACGGCGCTGGGTTCACCTTGGCGGTATTCTAGAGAAGCGCGTTTGTAGGGTTTTTCGACGCGCAGCACTTCCTCAATCCAAGTGCTCATTTCGCGCAGTTGCATCGGTTCGAGCTCAACGGTGTCGCCGACTAAACCCATGACGGTTTTGTAACGCCCGACGATTTTTTCTGGTGTCAAACCCCAGCTAGTGCGGAGTTCTTCGTCTAGGCGATCGATCTCGGCTGCTGGAGTGCCGGCTTTCATGACAATAATCATATTTTTTTCCCTTGGTCTGTTGCGCTAAGACACGAATTATGACACGGATTTAGTGATAAAAATAGATGGAATTGCGATCGACTGGTTTGTCGTAAGGACTTTTTTGGACTCAGCGCGAGAGACTCAGAAACCGGGTTTCTGCGTAAAATCTCGTGAAAATACGTCAATTGCCATAGAAACCCGGTTTCTCGGACTCAGCGCGAG
>NZ_JAEQDD010000039.1:3751-42279 GCF_020737885.1 Microcoleus sp. PH2017_34_RAT_O_A
CTCGGACTCAGCGCGAGAGACTCAGAAACCGGGTTTCTGCGTAAAATCTCGTGAAAATACGTCAATTGCCATAGAAACCCGGTTTCTCGGACTCAGCGCAGGGACTCAGCGGGGAAAAGTGAATTGCGACTTGAATAGGTTTTCTTCTGGTAGTTGGGAGCAAGAAACTTCTTGTTTCAAGTTTCAATCCCCTCGCGGGGAAAAGTGAATTGCGACATGGATAACTTCCTGGAGGGCGTAATCGGGGCAGTAGGGTTTCAATCCCCTTGCGGGGAAAAGTGAATTGCGACGAAACTAGAAAACCTTACTAATTACACTATAGAAGATTTAAGTTTCAATCCCCTTGCGGGGAAAAGTGAATTGCGACATGAATGATGAAATTAATGCATCCTTATCTAAAGAAAGTTTCAATCCCCTTGCGGGGAAAAGTGAATTGCGACTGTCTTTCTCAGATAGAAGGTCAAACAGACGAAAATTTTCAGTTTCAATCCCCTTGCGGGGAAAAGTGAATTGCGACTTGATATACAAAAGGTTATGATTTTACAAATACAAAAGTAGTTTCAATCCCCTTGCGGGGAAAAGTGAATTGCGACCTTACAAAGTAAACCCTCTGTAAGGCACCCAATGAGAGGTTTCAATCCCCTTGCGGGGAAAAGTGAATTGCGACTAAGATAATACAGTTCATAGGCCCGCAGTGTATTGGTAAGAGTACCCTGTTTCAATCCCCTTGCGGGGAAAAGTGAATTGCGACTTAACGGAAAGTTTAGTAGTTTTCGCTGATGTTGTGAGTTTCAATCCCCTTGCGGGGAAAAGTGAATTGCGACTTCCACAAGGTGTAGTTATGCTCAGCTTAATAGCGAGTTTCAATCCCCTTGCGGGGAAAAGTGAATTGCGACGAAAAAATTTTAAAGCATCATTGCTTTTTTCGCGAAAAGTTTCAATCCCCTTGCGGGGAAAAGTGAATTGCGACTTGACAAACCAAGAATCAAAGCTAACCCAGCTAAGGTTGCGTTTCAATCCCCTTGCGGGGAAAAGTGAATTGCGACTCGAGCAAGTAACTTTTTCTGTAGAGATTGTTACGTCTCGTTTCAATCCCCTTGCGGGGAAAAGTGAATTGCGACTTGCGACGCAAGCAAGACAAGCCTAACCAAGCTCTCCCAGCTTTTTATGTTTCAATCCCCTTGCGGGGAAAAGTGAATTGCGACTTTGGTAAAAATTCACAAGACAAGGACAAAATTATGATAGGTTTCAATCCCCTTGCGGGGAAAAGTGAATTGCGACCTATCTAAGAAGCCTAAAAGGTAAACTAGTCGAGTTAGAGGTTTCAATCCCCTTGCGGGGAAAAGTGAATTGCGACGTGAACTTAGCTGCTTCCACCTCCTCTACGGCATTACTCCTTGGGTTTCAATCCCCTTGCGGGGAAAAGTGAATTGCGACACAACCTATAACGAGCATCCAAGTAGACATGGGGACAAGATAAGTTTCAATCCCCTTGCGGGGAAAAGTGAATTGCGACTTGCTAGTTATCAGAGAGCTATTGATGTAGCTTGGGCCTGTTTCAATCCCCTTGCGGGGAAAAGTGAATTGCGACGTGGTTAATATCACAAATTTTGAAGAATATGTGTCCAGCGTTTCAATCCCCTTGCGGGGAAAAGTGAATTGCGACCTAATAAATTGTAACTATATATTTTAACTGTTTTAGTAGGTACTGTTTCAATCCCCTTGCGGGGAAAAGTGAATTGCGACCACTCGGTATATAAAAATAGCGAGAAAAAATGGAGAACCAAAAGTTTCAATCCCCTTGCGGGGAAAAGTGAATTGCGACAACAGATTGGTTATCTTTCGAGAAACGCGCTTGGGAAATGTTTCAATCCCCTTGCGGGGAAAAGTGAATTGCGACCTAACTCTATCACAAGTTAAGAATATGACAGAAGTTTCAATCCCCTTGCGGGGAAAAGTGAATTGCGACCTTAATGATTCTACACATACGGTCCGTAATCTAGAGTTTCAATCCCCTTGCGGGGAAAAGTGAATTGCGACTCTCATTCTACCCCTGATATCTCTTACTTCTTGCAATCTTCTTTCTAGTTTCAATCCCCTTGCGGGGAAAAGTGAATTGCGACTACTTAGATACGCACTTTGTTCACGGGTACGTTAAAAGTTTCAATCCCCTTGCGGGGAAAAGTGAATTGCGACTCTATACAATGGTCAGAAGAAGAAATGTTTAGAAACGTTTCAATCCCCTTGCGGGGAAAAGTGAATTGCGACCTGCGAATTCTTTCTCTAGTAGAGCTTTTCTATCTAGAAAGTTTTAATCCCCTTGCGGGGAAAAGTGAATTGCGACATGTTCCGATGAAAAACTCGGCGATTTGTATCAACACTGCGTTTCAATCCCCTTGCGGGGAAAAGTGAATTGCGACCTACAACACTAGAGAGCTGATCGCCGATGAGGATATGTATAGTTTCAATCCCCTTGCGGGGAAAAGTGAATTGCGACTTGAGTTCACCGAGTTGATGAACCGACGCAAGGATTTCGGTTTCAATCCCCTTGCGGGGAAAAGTGAATTGCGACAATAAGGGTTTACGACGTATCTGGAACGCATCAGAGTTTCAATCCCCTTGCGGGGAAAAGTGAATTGCGACTTTGATTCGTTTGCCGGAGCTGATGGCACGTTTGATCGTTTCAATCCCCTTGCGGGGAAAAGTGAATTGCGACAGCCTTAGCTTTAGATCCGATCGCCCAGGCAGCTAGCGGTTTCAATCCCCTTGCGGGGAAAAGTGAATTGCGACTCAATCAAAAACACGCGAACTGTTACTCAGGGATTATCCCAGTTTCAATCCCCTTGCGGGGAAAAGTGAATTGCGACTTTCGGAAGGTTTCTTCAGCGCTGCTGGGCTGAAGGTAACGGATAACGCGATCGGCTATTTCTCCTGCCACAAAAGTCGCTGCTGCTATTAACAAGGTATTAATAATTACAGCCGCTAATCCCAAGGGCGCAATCAAAAGTACAATCAAAGTAATTGCACCGTTAACAGCAGATAAAGCCAAATTGCGAAAGCCAGCAGTACGTGTTGAAATGTGCATGATTTTTCACCTTTTATGCAAAGTTATCTATCCCCTTTATCATTCGGCGATCGAAATCGGGGCAACCATAGAAAGATTGCCCTACACAAACGAAATCTGCCTCCACAGACTAAGAAATCAAGAGGGTATTTAAGCCGAATTTTGTATGAGTTGTCAGCGTTTCATCTCCCCGACTTCGCAAAAATTGTCGGGGATATCAACTGCAAAATTTTTTGAGGACTACTTTATTTATATCAGCCTCAACTAAGTAGTTTTATGCAAAAAATCAATTGTTCACAAAACTTAAATAGTATTTTGTAGGGAATTTTACGTAGAATTGGTGTCAATTTAACTAGAAATTACGTATAAACTCTATTGGTAGGGTGTGAAGTGGGCACCTGACTACTATTAGTAGTGTCTAAGTAATATCAGGACACGGCATTGCCGTGTCCTCTTCCGACGAAGAAAGCTATTGATTCATGACTAATAACTACTGACTAATTTTTAGATTTCGCATCGCGCCATGCTTGTCGCATCCGTCCAAAATTAGTATTAAATTCTTCCCACCCGAGAGTGCTTCCTGAAGCTTCTTCATCCCAAGAAGCCGAGAGGACTCCGTAGCTTAATCCCAGTACGCCTAGACCAAAACAGCCCATGCTTACCAACAATACTGCTGTGTTGGGCAAGTCAAACCAGCCTTTGCTGACTATCAAATAACTCACAAAAAATGTGGAAATTCCCAGGAGTGTCGGGGCGCCGCAGAATACCGCGATGCGGGAAATCATGCGTTTGCTGACTGCTTCTGGGATGGATTGCGCCTGGGGGCCAGTTTTTTTGGTGGCTTTAGGCTGTTTGTCTGATTTTGGTTCTTCTGTGACTGGGTTTGCTTCGGCTTCTGGAGGCTTTTTAGCGGTTTTTTTCCGATTTGAGGCCGGTTCAAAGGGTAAGCGCTGGGTGGGTGGTTCGGAGGACATATTTTTTGTTTAACCTGAAATCTCGAACAATTATCAAAGAAATCTTGGCGAGGGTTTACGCAACTCTGATGGTTAATCAACGGTTTGAAACGGATTTGTTATCAGTGCGTAAATCCTGCTGGCGTTTGTCCAAGATTCTTGAATATTGTCGCAAATTTTGGCTTTGGTGTTTAGCCGCGAATGCCTAAACGGGCAATTAATGCTTTGTAACGATCGACATTTTCCTTTTGCAGGTAGGCCAGCAAGCGCTTGCGGCGGCTGATCATCATCATCAAACCGCGCCGGGAGGCGAAGTCTTTTTGGTTGATTTTCAGGTGGGCGCTGAGTTTGCTGATGCGATCGCTCAACATGGCGATTTGGACATCTGCTGAGCCTGTATCTGTTTCATGGGTTTGAAAGTCGCCCATGATTTCTTGTTTGCGCTGTTGTGTAAGAGCCATGAATTGAGTTTAGTTTTTTTTGTACGATTGTCACAATCCCATATAGTATCACAGCGGAACGGTGAAGGAGCAAATTTTCGACACGGATGGGTTGGTTTTTTGAGCTGAAAGACTTCAATTGCAAGCCCTACTTAGGACGGGCGAGACGCCCATCCCACAGGAAAAAAAATGTCGGATGGGCGGGACGCCCCTCCATGGTGTTTATTCCAGCCCATCCCACAGGAAAAAAATTGTGGGATGGGCATCTTGCCCGTGTTAGCCATAAATTTTGCAAGAAGTCTATTGGGTGGCCGATTATCGGCTTAAATAGGCGATCGCCTCACGAATCCAATCATCTGCATTAGCTTTGTTTGCCAAGTTGCTGTCTTGACTGAGGGTTTGCAGCGCTTGCAAGACTTCCGCCGCAGTATATCCCATCGCCAGCAAAATCATCTCCACTTCTTCTTGAATCGCTGCGGGGACTCCGGCGGCCACGGAAGTTGTCAAACCTGCTTCCTGTCTCCATTCCGAGAGTTTGCTTTTGAGTTCCAGGGCCAGACGTTCGGCGGTTTTTGTACCCACGCCGGGGGTTTTGGCGAGGATGCGAGTGTTACCGCCGACGATCGCCTGAACTAAATCTTGCATTCCTAGAGTATCAAGAAGGGCGATCGCCAGTTGAGCACCCACACCGCTAACACTCGTCAACTGCCGAAACAAATCGCGTTCGGCCGTGCTGCCAAAACCGTACAATACGATTTGGTCTTCCTTAACTTGCTGGTGGGTAAAGATTTGGGCGACTTCGCCGGATGCTGGTAATTGGCCAGTCACGCGCGGCAAAATTTGGATGTCATAGCCAATTCCACTAACTTCGAGAGTCAGAATAACGCGGTTGCTGCCTTTGGCGATATTGGCGACTGTGCCTTTGAGATAGCTGATCATATAGTTAATGGTACACCGATAGGGTAGCGCGCCTTTTAAAATTGCGATCGGACTAATGCAAAAAAATCGTTTCCTCCCGAATACATTAATAACTGCTAAGGGAAAGGTAGAAAAACAATTCTATCTTGATATTCATTTTCTTGGGATGCCAGAGCCGCTAAAATCAATTCTTCTAGGTTTTCGCCAATGCTTAAATTAGGATTGATGATAAAAATCCCTGGAATGTGACGATTTACCGCCATATGTTCGGCTAAGTGCACTGGCATAGAAGTTCGGTTATTTGTCACCAAAACACAGTTATTATCTTCACACCAGTAGAGAATTTCTGGATCGAGAGTTCCTTTCGGCGGTGTTTCCGGTTCTCCCACTACTTTGACGGCGATCTCTGGTTCTCGTTGCCTAATTTGATTGGGATAAATTGGATTGACATTTTCATCAATTAGGTATTGCAGGTTCATGGGCTAGTTTTGGCTTTTCTTTCTGCCCTCAGTTGGCGGAGCTTTTCAGAAACAGGCGGGGGATTAAGGCGCTGTTCTTCTCTCATTTTGTGACCGTGTTCTATCCAATTTTTGAGGTAATCACTCACAGGTTCTTGATTTTGGAGATAATACAGAATTGTCGCATAAACTTGTTCGAGGGTGAGGGAAGGATAAGTTTGGGCAATTTCATCAGGTGCGCGACCGCAATCGATGTAATCATAAAGAATTGTTTCAATGCCAATTCTTGTCCCTTTCAGTCGAATATCGCTGGGAGTGAGAAAGTTGAAATAATCTGTGAGCGTTTGGGTTGGCATAATTTTGCTGTATACTCAACATAATTTATTATATCACTGATATTTGCCCGATAGAACTTGAAGTAAACCGCTATGCTGATCTTTCAATTCAAAATAAGATGCTGTTTAACCAAAGACAAATCCGTCTTCCCAAAATTTACCACTAAGGCCACATTTAAATTTTCCAATGATTTTATAAACCACATAATTTCATCAGAAGCTTTACCTTCATAGTGATTGAACAAAATAGAAAATCGCTTTTCCAACTCAGGTTTAACTTTGCCAGAAAGCAGTAATATTTTCAGCAGCAAACCCATTGTCCTGCTGGGCCCGAGGTTGTATACTAAGTCATAAAAAATGTAGTGGTTGGGATGTTGGGAATTTTCCACTACTAAAAAGTTGAATAACTGGTTGCAAGTCTGAGCTAACAATATATTATTTAATTTCGCCGAGTCGTTTTCCGGAAATGTATTTTTGATGTACTTGTACAACTTATCATTAAATTGACGACCGCCATATTCTGGTTCTACCGATGATATCAAATATTCATATAAATCCACTTTAAATGAGCTGTAGGATTGAGTTTTCCTGGCATCTCTCAAAAAAAATTGAGCCGATTCTTTGTGGCTGCGATCGTCTGTTACTTTCCCGGCAAATTCCCTAACAGCTAAGTGCAATTCCGCATCGTTCAAAAGTGTGGGATTTGGCGCCGGCTGCACAATTCCTATTTCTGTATTTCTCGGCTCAACCAAATAATTTAAATATTGAGACAAGTTTTTTTCAAATAGTCGCTGTCTTTGATTTTCCAGCTTTTTGATGGTTTGCTGGTCTTCCTCCACGCTCTCCTTGCTCAGCAAAGAATGCCCGTACAAATAAGGATAGCGACAAATCAATTCGCCCAAAGGAGCATGACTATCTTGTTTCTGCGGTTGTGGCTCTTGTTCTACTGCTTTTACTAAGCGCTCTAGGGTCTGGAATTCTGCACTTTTAGTAAAGAATTCTATTTGTTCTTGCAAGCGCTTGACTATGTAAAATTCCATCCCGAATCGGGGAGAAGTCTGTTTAAATAAAGCTACTAAATTTGCAATACTCAATTTGTGCTGTGAGTGCAATTGCCAACGGTTGATCGGGATGTAACAGCAGCGGTGGATGATATATTTAAACTCCCGATCCGATCGCTTGACGGAGATGATATTGTACAAAGTTGCTTCTATTTCGCGATCGGGGTAGCCCATACCGTCGATAAATAGTTTGCGGAACCGCTCGATTATCTGTGCGGGGGATTCTCGTTCCACGCAGGAGACGATGTGATCGTACAATATCTGTTCGTTGCTCCCCGATAGAAAAGTATCTGAGGGCGGGGTGAGAATTCTCTCTGCACCGATGTCTGGGCTGCTTTGTACAACTTGTGCGACAGCGACTGTCGGTTTTTTCTGAAAAGTTCCGGGATTCAAGAACCAATAGTGTTCTTGGCTTAATTGTTTGTTTGCCGCCCAATCCAAGGCTGACTGCAAAGTTTCCCCCGTCAATAACTGCGACTTATCTTCGCGATCCGAAGCCAGCCATGCTGCCAAGGCCTCGCGGTAGGGAGCCAGATTTCCCAGTTCTTTTTCCACCCAAAACTGATTGAAAACAGATTGATAAACTAGGTTAGCAGCTATTAATTTACCATGAGATTTGACCACCAATCCTGACAGTTGCAATTCGATTTGTTCGGGAGAATAATCGACAGCAACTCCTGGCAATTCTTCCGGTTTTTTGGGGTCGGGCGGTTGCAAAACTTTCTGGTACAGCGTTAACAGCCTGGTGAGATCGCAGCGGCTGTAGAAAATGCGATCGCGAATTGCTGTCAAATGTGGGGGTTCGTCCCAGTCTTCCCAATTTTTAATAATTCTGTGTTTGAGCAGTTGTTCCACCTGCTGGGCTTCGCAATTTCTGCCAATAAAAGACCCGTATTCAAGCACCAATTGGCACAGTCTTTGAGTCAGAAAAGGTTGACCGTCCGTCCAAGTAAATATTTCTTGGAGCACTTTTTGGGGACGAAAAGCTTTGAGTGCCAATCCTTTTGTTAGTGACACACTTTCGTCTAGTTGCAATCGACTTAAATTAATTGGTCGTCCAATATTAAAAGGGTTGCAGCTTGGATCTCGGATCAATTGTGACGGGGCTGCTACTCCGAAAACCGCAAAATTCAGGCGATCGTATTCTGGTTGCTCTGCCCGCTTAGAATAACAACCTCGAATTGAGGCAAAAAAATCGCTGGTACTGAAATTGAGGATGTTGGTGGTGTCAATGTCATCTATCAAAATGACTAAATTTTGCCGCAGTGACTTGAGCAAAACTTTTTCGATAAATATCTCCAATCGCTGCACCGGGGATAGCACTTCGCGATCGTTCCACCACTTGAGGGCATCAAACCTGTTTGTGAGGCGCAAGCTGCTGGCGATGCGGTGGACGATCGCGCCATACCACTTTTCCAGGGAAATTTCTGGGCTGCTAATGCTTCTCAGGTTGACGGCGGCAAAAGCTGTACCTTCTGCTTGCAACCTTTTGGCCGTTTGCACTAGCAGGCTGGACTTTCCCATTTGTGGGGAACTCAATACGTAGCAGAATTGTCCGGCTTTGAGTCCTTGGTAGAGTTCGCTGTCTGCCGATCGCCTGACATAGGTGGGCGCACCGGCAGGCAAATATCCTCCGACTTGATATTGGTTGGTTGAGTGGACTTCTGCTGTCATCTGCGAATTCATCAAGATGCTGCGCCCCTATGCTGTGCGATGGAAAAGTTACAAATTGCAATTATTGCCAGCTCATACTATTTTAGATTTGAGATTGGTCAATGCTTATTCAACCAGGGTTTGGAGTTTACCTACAGTTGCGTTCTTTTTTTGAACTGGTGTTACTGTGGTTGAAATTTTTGTGACTCTTTCTCTATTGTCTACTAACTCAGCGTTGTCATTGTCAATCTTTACCGTATCTTTGCAACCAACCGTAAATCCAGCCAGGAGGGCGATCGTACTCCGGCACTTTTTTGTTTGTACTCGTTCGCATCCTCATCTGAATTTTTACTCAACCGGATTGAAAATGCCCAAACGCCATTGGGTTCACATTTTTTTACAATCATACTTTGAATTTCACCCGATGGTATGATGTTGCCAGGGAAACTCATAACCGCAGCGCCTTTAAGGTACTGCCTAAGGTACTGCCTAAGGTTCTGCCTTGGGGGCTGGCTACCGAATGCCGTCCAGTCAAAGCACTGGAATGGCTGCTACCAATAAAAAACCCCAGCGTTTGGCTGAGGACTGCTTGAGTGGGAGATATCGTTAATCTGCGTTTTTTTTAGTTGACTTAGATTGCATGGAATTCCATGCCGCTGACACTTCCCCGGCTTTCGCGTGGGGGAATTTTTAAGAACAAACTTTTGGGGATAAATCCACAAAAAGTTTAATTCTTAAAAGCGCTGTCAGTGCGCTGCTAGCCACTGGCTCAACGATTAAAGTTAAGTTTGTGGCTAATTGTAGTAGAAGATGCGCCCTGATGAATTAACTACCCGATAGATGAGCACCCTGATGGCATAACTCCCTGATGGATCGACGCCCTGATGGCCTTAGCCCCACTACCCAAAAAAATCTGGTTGGTGGATGATCGTGGACATAAGTAACACGTCACTTCCGGCGTTTCCGATCGCTCTTCGGGTGTGCCTGTCTGTATTGATTATGGCAGGCAGATTTATCAGAAGACAAGTGGGCTATTGCATCAACCCACTTCTGACAGATCGGGTTAGCCAAAAGGTGTCTATCTACGTTAAATCAGGGTCATCGAACATGAAAAACAGCATCTTAGTATTAGCAGTAATTGCCTCCGGTGGCATCGGCTTATTCCATACAAGCAGGGCCAGCGCTTTTGCGATCGTCCCACAATCTTCATCAACCAGCAGTTTGACTGCTCTTGAGAGTCGTCCCGACATTAACTACACTGGAACGAATGAAGATGGAGAGCAAGAAGAGGTAAAGACAGGCAAAGGCCGGAAATAATTAGCCCTCTGAGTGGTTCGCCGGCGCTGCGGTTGTGATTGCGATCGTGTTTGTGGTGTATTTGTTGTCGCCACCACCTTGGCTCAAGGGGGTGAAAACTCGGGCCGAATATCAGTCCACCTAATCCGGGGAGTTGAAGTCTCAACAAAGTGAATGGGAAAATAAACAGGTAAGGCGAGTCTGTCGGTGGAGTTTCCCCGCCTAGGAACTTCCTTACCTTCTGATGTTCGGGATTCGGATCTGGCACAATCGTATTTCATCTCGTAAAAACCCAATGGAAAATACTCTCGAAACTACCCGCAGACAGCGCGTATTGACAAGAACCCAGGAACGGCGTCAGGCGACACCCAAAGAAAAACAGTTAATTCACCTGCTGGCTAATATGGCTTGCAGTTTGATTAACTATGACTACAAACACTCAGCGGGGAAGGAAACTCTCGCGCCTTCGGAACGGAAGCGTTTAGCGGAATGGCACTACCTGCGAGTTCAGCAAATTCGCCGGATCGAACGCTCGTTGGAGCCCGTAGCGACGCTCAAGCGCGTGTACTACAAGAGCATTCTCAGTCCGAGGGATCTGAAGTCTTTGAAACTTCTGTGGCTTGAAGAGGACAAAAACCGCGTCAAACGGGTCGATCCTGAGTTGGACGACATCCTCAGCGAAGCTTTGGATCGGGGAGATACTTTGAAACAGCTATTTCACTCGATCGAATCCAAGGAACGGATCTTTGCGGAAACTCCTCGCCCGGGCGTTGTACCGCTGTGGGTGAAAGAGTGGGAAGACTCGGAATATGACATCAACTTTTTTCCGCCTTCGTTCTCTGCATGGGTTTCCATCGTGGACGACTAGGTTCAAGAAAAACTCTTTTACATGGGAGCGATCGCAAAAATCTGAGGGTAAAGCTATTTGCGATCGCTCCTATTGACGAGGAATGTGCGATCGCGGCGAGGTTAGCTCGTCGTGCAGCGCACAACCATCGGAGTACAGAGAAGTAAATCGGAGTCAGTAGCATTGTACAATGGAGGAAAACCAGGGCTTCAGCTAATTGCTGATAGCTGATAGCTGATAGCTGATAGTTTCCCATGACTGACTCGATTTCTACTTCTCCATTAGACTCGGCCGCCGATACAGCCGAACTCCGCTCACAGTTGAGGTCGGGTTCAGAGAAAACTCAACTGCAACTGCTGCAACAACACATAGCAGATGCAGGCTGGGACGTGTTGATGGAATTTTTATTAGAGCGCAAGTCGGAGGAACCGACGGCGGTAATGGGTAAGGCTTACCAAATTCTTTATTGTGCGGATTCTGCCAGAGCGAGGGAGTTTTTGCAGGCGAATTTTCCGACTGGAGTAGTGCAATTGCGATCGGACTCTAACATTGACTACACTCCGCTGCAACAATTATTGGCCCTACAGGAATTTCAAGAAGCCGATCTATTGACTTTAAACAAACTGTGTGGGTTGGCGGGCGAGACTGCTTCGGCGAGAAAGTGGTTGTATTTTACGGAAGTTGAAAGTTTGCCGGTGGCAGATTTACAAACAATTAATACCCTGTGGAAAGTTCATTCCGAAGGCAAATTTGGCTTTTCGGTACAGCGGGAAATTTGGCTGAGTTCGGGCAAGAATTGGGATAAGTTGTGGCCGTTAATTGGCTGGAAGAAGGGGAATAATTGGACGCGGTATCCGCAAGAGTTTATTTGGGATTTGAGTGCGCCTAGGGGTCATTTGCCGCTGTCGAATCAGTTGCGGGGAGTGCAGCCGTTTGCGGCTTTGATGGCTCATCGGGCTTGGTTGAAGTAAGACGTACGGTTGAAACCGCGTCTACACAAACAATGTCCGCCTCCGCGGACTCAAGAGAATAATATAAAACGTAATTTTAACCGCCTATTCTTCAACCCGCGGAGGCGGGTTTTGTTTGTATAGCCGCGGTTTCAACCGCCGGGTCTTTTTTGAGGAATGTTGGGAAATAACGTAATTTTAACCGCCTATTCTTCAACCCGCGGAGGCGGGTTTTGTTTCTGTAGCCGCGGTTTCAACCGCCGGGTCTTTTTTGAGGAATGTTGGGAAATTTTGTATAATTGATATTTGAATTAATTAGCGAGAGGGCTACGAGTCATGGTAGGAATCGGAACCAAACTCACTTTAGAAGAATTTCTAGCGTTGCCCGACGGAGACGTATATTATGAGTTTGTAGATGGTGAAGCAGTTCCTAAAGTGTCTCCAAAAAAATTCATTCCAGTTTACAGGGAGCTTTATGTCGCCTCAGCAATGATCCACTTATCTGTTTTAATTGCTGTTTTAACCTTGTTGTAAAATAAGTTGTAAAATAAATTTTTACCCGTATAGATTAACTTGAATTCGCAGCTACCTATATTATACACCCTACCTGATGTGACGCAGTAGCATAAGTCCAAATCAAATCAGCTAAATTTCCCGTGCCATCCATACCAAAAAGCCCAAAATTTGATCGACAGGAGGCAGTGGATAATCAATCAAGTCAATTGTCACTGTTTGCCCTTCTAGTTTCAAAAATCGCCACTGAGTGCCATTGGTGACTGAACCGTAAATGATAGGAATTGGCTTTTTCTTAGCCTCATTAAATTTTTGTGCAGCCACCATTTCAGCAATACATTGTCCGAATCCTGTTCTGAGATCGGATTTTTTGGCCTCCACAATAATGACTGCCGGTGCTTCAATTTCTAGAATTTCTTCGGAACGGCTAAAGAGGAAATCGCACATTCCGTTCAATCCCATTGATTCATCTACTGTGAAGTCTTCTCCTGAAAATAAACTGACTCGTCGCTGTAAAATTCGTCTCGCTTCTAACAAGACAGGATAAATAATTCCTTCAGAACGAGCTTTTTCGCTTGCTGATGAGGCTAACGGTAAGCTTTCTTCCAAAAAAGCAATCAATGTTTGAGAAGGGGGAATTGGGTCAATATTAGGCAAAAAACGAATTGATTCTACAGTGGTTAGATTAAATGCTTCCTTGACTTTACCGATTGTGGTGAAAGAACTGTAGGGCATAGCAATTAACAATATAAGTTGATTGTGAAATTATAGTTAAACTCACAGAGATTGATTAAGTTTTTTTTGTTCTCCTTCCGGTTGCACTTGCTTCTGCAAGCTAATTTTGTCGCCTACTTCATAACCGGAATTAAAACCGACTTCGCTGCTGATTTGAGCACCGGCTCGGGTTTTGACTTTAACTCCTTGGCTTTCTAAATAATCTGCGATCGCCTGTTCATTCTTCTCAAACATCGATCGCACTACAATAGCAGGAGTAGCCGCTGTATCAACCGAGCCCGGAATCCCCGACTCCTCCATCTCCCGCTTTTGTTCCAGCAGCCTTTGTCGCAACCTTGTGGCGCATCCCACCCGAAAAGCGTTCAGATACGCCAGTCCCCGGCCGCTTCCTTTGCGATATTTCGCCCGTTTCTCGATCGCAGAACTCAAATATTCATACAGGTGCTTGCAAACAATCAGATTTGTAGAGCTTCCCACCAAAAACATACTACCACTATAATTGTTCCGCATACCTGTACAACCGTTGGCTTCCGCAATTCCCGAAAACAGGATCATTTTCCAAGTGACAAATTTGGATGTTGTCTCAACTCCGCTTTGATCGATCTCTTCTTGGTGATTGGGGCCTAAATCGGCGAGGCTGAGATTGTACTGCGCCAGTAAAACGGAAGCTTTTGCTGCCGCAGCGGTTGATTCGTTTTCGTTGGATGAGGTGGCGAGGGCTAACAGCTTTTTGATTTTTTCGACAATGCTTGTTTCTACCATTTTTTGATTGGTTTGGGGGTGAGACTACGCGGTGGCAAGGTTTTGGGGATGTTTCTATTTTACTAGAATGTTGGAATGTGCGATCGTTCTTTTAGGATAATTTAATTTAAGAGGTTTGAACCGCAGAGGCCGCAGAGGCCGCAGAGGAAGAGAGGGAGAGAGAAGTTTGCTACTGATTGGTGTACTATTCGAGGATTTCTAGGACTGATTTTGGCTGCAATTTATCTTTAAACCAAACTATTTTTGCAGGAACTTCTTTTACATTAACCCCAGCTTTTTCCAGATTCAGCCGTTCGGAAATAGCTAAAATCAAGTTGTCGCATCCAGATTTGTGTACTTGAGCAAATTTCTTTTGCAAATACTCCGGCCGCCAATAGCCGACTATTTCTAATATAAATACTCGTCCGTCGGGATGGACTAACCGAAAGTCGGGAATCATCACGCTTCCTGGAATTGGGATTAAGTCAACTTCTCGTTCGAGTTTCCACTCGGTTTTTAAGCTATCCCACCTGCCAGCAAATGCTGCTTCTAACATACTATCATAGGGTTTGCCTGGGGGATAGTGGCTGACTAAACCGCAGTCGGAATTTAGGGTGAATTTACCTGTTTTCACAACGCCGCTGAAAGCATCTTTGGTTTGCAGAGTTGAGTGCATACTCCATTTGGTGACGTGTAGGAGTGCGGGCAGCATTTTGGCGAGGGCTAAGCCGTAGCGGGTGCTGGGTTTGAACAAGCTTGTGGGGCCGTCGATTGTGAGGGTAAATCCGTGGTCTGCATCGCCTTCGATGTAGGTCATTAATTGAAATAATTTTAAATAGCGAAAGAGGAGTTTGTATTCTCCTGGATCGTTGCGGTGCGCGGTTAATTGAACTTGACTTGCTCGGTAAAATATGCCTTGGACTTGGGAAAGGTTGTATCTGTGAAGTAAGTTTTCGGGTGTTGGTGCGTCAAATTCGGTGAGGATTTTGTTTTCGTTTAAATCGGCGTATAAACCTGTTTTGATTTCGTGGGTAAAAACTTCTCTGTTTAAGTCTTGGCTGAGCTCTGTGGCTACTGTTTCGAGGGTTATTTGGGTGGATTGTGGGCTGGGTGTCGATCGCGCTGACAAGGCAAATACGCGCTGTCTCAACTCCAATGGTTCTAGGGGGCTAACAACTTCCAAAGTAGAGAAACCGCCTTTGAGG
Organism: Microcoleus sp. PH2017_34_RAT_O_A; assembly: GCF_020737885.1. Taxonomy (NCBI): domain Bacteria; kingdom Bacillati; phylum Cyanobacteriota; class Cyanophyceae; order Oscillatoriales; family Microcoleaceae; genus Microcoleus; species Microcoleus sp. PH2017_34_RAT_O_A. Next base: position 18,921 of record NZ_JAEQDD010000039.1, read on the forward strand.
AGGTGCGCTAATCCCCGTTTCAGCCGATAGTCGGGGCTGTCGCCTTCTAATTCTAGCAAGCGTCCGTCGAGTTCGCCTTGGGTTTTGCCGATCGACTCCTGGAAGCAGGCGATCGTTTCGGTAGCTGCTTCTAGGTTTTTAGCATCTATCTTGAGGCGTAGCGGGATGATTGATTCGCCGTTTTGACGGTGGCTTAGTAGATCGGTTGGTAGCATTTGACAGTTGACAGTTGACAGTTGACAGTTGACAGTTGACAGTTGACAGTTGACAGTTGACAGTTGACAGTTGACAGTTGATCGAAGGAAGAAGGAATAATTTAGGCGTGCTACCAGGGAATGTCATCATCATCTCCCCATTTTGCGAGTGATTCTGCGGCTTTTTTGGTTGTCTTGGGAATGTCATCATCATCTCCCCATTTTGCTGGTGTTTCTGCTGCTTTTTTGGTTGTCTCTCGGTTGACTCCGTAAATCGGTGTTGGTTTGACTGTTTCTAATTTTGGATATTCTGCTGGTGGTGGTTCTATTGGTGTTTTTGGTTGGGGTTTGTGAACTTGCATTCCGCCTCGGCGGCGCTGGGATGTTCTTTCTTCGGTGGTGTCTTCGGTGACGACTTCGTAGAGAATTGCTAGTTTATTTACATCGCTGCTTTTTCGCAAAACTCGACCCAATCTTTGGATGTATTCGCGTTCGCTTCCCGTACCTGACAGTATAATAGCAATTCTGGCGTCGGGTACGTCCACTCCTTCGTTGAGAACGTGGGATGCGACTAGGGTTTTGTATTCGCCGCTGCGAAATTTATCGAGGATTTCGTGCCTTTCTTTGACTGGGGTTTGGTGGGTAATTGTGGGGATGAGAAATTCTTGGGAGATTCGGTAGACTGTGGCGTTGTCTCCGGTGAAGATTAGGGTGCGCTGCGGAGAGTGTTCGGCTAAAATTTGAGCTAAGATTCGCAATTTGCCTTCGGTACAAAGGGCGATTTCTTTGGCTTGGCGGTGGGCAATCATGGCGCGCCTTCCTAGGGGCGATCGCGCGCTGGCCATGATAAACTGTTTCCATCCTTCGAGGCTGGATATTTTGATGTTGGACTGTTTGAGGAAGTCGTTGCGAATGTTCATGGCTTCGCTGTAGCGATCGGTTTCTTCTTTTGACAGTTTGACCATGATTTGCACTATTTTATGGTCGGCTAAGGCGTCGCCTGCTAAATCTTCGGGTTTTTTGCTATATACTGTGGGGCCGATGAGGAAGTGTAAGTCGCTGTGGCGTCCGTCTGTGCGATCGGGTGTTGCTGTCAGTCCGAGTCGAAAAGGCGCGATCGCATATTCGGATATTACTCGATAAAAGTCCGTTGGTAAATGGTGGCATTCGTCAAACACCAGCAAGCCGTATTTATTCCCCAAGGTTTCGGCGTGAATGCTGGCGCTGTCGTAGGTTGCTACTAAAATTGGCGTTTTGTCCCGCGAACCTCCGCCTAACAATCCAATTTCGATGTCGGGAAAAGCTGCTTTCAAATTAGCGTACCACTGGTGCATTAAATCGAGAGTTGGTACTACGACTAATGTACTGCGGCCTGTGACTTGCATGGCTAATTGGGCCACATAAGTTTTGCCCGAAGCCGTGGGGAGGACGACTACTCCTTGGCTTCCTGCTTCTTGCCAAGCTGCTAGGGCTTCTTGTTGGTGCGGGTAAGGCTGCATTGCCACGCTGGATACGAGTTCGAGTAGTTCGTATCCGCGGGCGTCGTCGGTGAAGTTAGTGCAGTCGGCCTGAAGCGATTCTACCAGCGGGCGGTAGTGAATTGCTCGAATGCGAAATTTTTCCACGCGATCGTCCCACGTGGCAAAGTCCGCCCAGTCTCGGCCTCTGGGCGGTGGGTGCAGTAGGAGCGTTCCGCGATCGAATGTTAATGTAGGTATGCGTGGCATTTTTTTTGAGACGCGGTGAATCGTTGCTGTTAAATTATATAGGATATAGGAAAAGTAAGGACTGAAGTCTTTACTTTCAAATTAAAGTTCTCTTACTTTTGCGATCGTATGTTTGACTTTCTGCAATACAAACAAAATTTTTTAGCAGCGACTGAAGGCTGGGATAATGAGAAATGGAATAATTTTAATGACAATCCATTGGTACTTGTTTCGCCAACACTGCAAAATTGCCATGTCAAAAACTGTCGCCTGGTTGAAAGTCGCATCAAAATATTGGAATGTTTACCTAAAAATAGTGTGGTTGCAGAGGTTGGCACTCAATATGGGCGATTTGCCGAGAAAATACTTGCTATTACCCAGCCCCAAAAGCTGCATTTAATTGATGGTAATTTCGAGGCATTTAAAGCGGAAATCGATCGCAAACAAAATCCCCTATTGCAAGCAGGGATAGAAAATGGGACTGTCGAACTTCACGAAGGTGATTCATCGACAATTTTAGGCGGTTTTCCAGAAGAGTATTTTGATTGGATTTACATCGATGCCGATCATTCTTATGAAGGTGTATGCAAAGATATCAATCGAGGTTATACAAAGGTGAAATCTGACGGGATGATGGTTTTTAACGATTATACGAATTGGTCTGTATGCGAAATCATGCCTTACGGTGTGGCGAAAGCAGTTAATGAGTTTTGTATTGCGAATGACTGGGAAATAGTATTTCTGGCGCTTCAGTTCCTAGGCTATCACGATATTGCGATTAAGAAAAATACTGGGGAAAAGGAGGTGCGAATTCAGTTGCAGGAGGTTAAGTCCCAATTGCAGAGTTCGCAAGCTCGGATGCAGCAGCTTGAGTTAGAGTTGGAGCAGGCTAAAAGATCGATCGACCTTATGGAAAATGACAAATTTTGGAAATTGCGATCGCAATGGCTGAAAATCAAACAAATATTCTCCTAGCCCAGCCCGATTCCCAAATCTAAAATCTCCAATGGTATTGTCCCGCTAGGGCTGATTTTTGCGTTAAATTCGATCGACATAAGCCTGAAATTTGAGGTTATAGATGGAAATAGGCGTCCCCAAGGAAATCAAGGATTTAGAGTTTCGAGTCGGACTCAGTCCCACCAGCGTGCGGGCTTGTTCGGACAAAGGCCACACAGTTTTCGTCGAAACGAATGCTGGGGCTGGGGCTGGTTTTGCTGATGAGGACTACATTGAAGCCGGGGCGAAGATTGTCTCGAAGGCTTCAGATGTCTGGAACCGGCAACTAATTGTCAAAGTTAAGGAACCATTACCTACTGAGTATCCGCTGATTGAAAAAGAGCAGTTGCTATTTACATATTTGCACTTAGCAGCCGATCGCACATTAACCGAGCACTTAATCAACAGCGGAGTCCAGGCTATCGCCTACGAAACCGTCGAACTCCCCGACAGGAAATTGCCCCTGCTAACCCCGATGAGCATTATTGCAGGGCGTTTGGCCGTGCAGTTCGGTGCTCGGTTTCTGGAACGACAGCAAGGCGGCAAAGGCGTACTTTTGGGGGGCGTACCGGGGGTAAGACCGGGCAAAGTTGTAATTTTGGGCGGCGGAATCGTCGGCACAGAAGCAGCCCGCATTGCTGTCGGAATGGGCGCTAGGGTGCAGATTTTAGATGTAAATGTCGATCGGCTAGCCTACTTGGAAACTTTATTCGGTTCCAGAGTAGAATACCTTTACAGCAGTCCTTTGCAAATAGAAGCAGTTGTTCCCGATGCTGACTTATTAATCGGTGCAGTTCTAGTCTTAGGAAAAAGAGCTCCGGTGCTACTTTTGCGCGAATTTGTCGCCAAAATGCAGCCCGGTTCTGTAATTGTTGACGTAGCCGTCGATCAAGGTGGCTGTGTCGAAACTTTGCGAGTAACTTCTCACACAAATCCTACTTATGTAGAGGAAGGAGTTGTGCATTATGGCGTACCAAATATGCCCGGTGCAGTGCCTTGGACAGCTACTCAAGCTTTGAATAACAGCACTTTGCCTTATGTTTTGCAGTTGGCAAATAACGGGATTAAAGCTTTGGAAATGAATCCGAGTTTGGCGAAGGGATTGAACGTGCAGAATCACCGACTGGTGCATCCGGCCGTCCGGGAAGTTTTCCCAGATTTGGCAGATTAAATTGCCTCTTTTTTTAAGTAAGTTGTCCCGCATCTAAATTGTATTTTGGCGCGGGCAGGATGCCCAACCCCTACTCCCCACAAGAAAATTCATGTATTGTGGTTCTCAGAAAGATTCGCGGACGTTGTTGGGAAGAGAGCCCTCTTTGTCTAGGAGGTTATGTAAGCTGTCAGTCATACCTCATCTTTGTGAGAAAGGCTATATTGTGGAACGGGCATCTTGCCTGTTTCTAAACAAAAAAGGTAATCGATCCGGTTTGCTTTTTCATCGACGACGGGAGTTACTCGGTTCACGGATTTTCGATCCTCAAAGCAACAGTTACCAGAAAGAATTGGTTGAAAGCCGGAATCATTTGAGGGAGAAATTAAAGTCAGACTATTCATTACTCCAATCCTCTTCCTTCTAGGTAGAGGTTGCTCTCAAACTGTCAAGCGGTCAACTGTCAAATATCCAGTTTTGCCAAACCCAAATACCGGACACCTTCGGGAGTTACGTCAAAGCGGCAAGGCAAAACTTCCACACCTTCAATAATAGCTTGTCTGAACAATTGTCCGTAAATGCGATCGGCACTATCCCCAGGCGCAAAATCCGTACAATCGCCGCGATTAATAAAATACAGCATTACAGCCCTCGAACCCTGCCGCACCACTTCGATCAATTCTCTTAAATGTTTCTGTCCCCGTTCTGTGACTGTATCGGGAAATAAAGCTAATGTATCTTTAACCCAAGTTGTATTTTTAACTTCCACAAAAATCGGTTTTTCCCCACCATTCAGCCAAAAATCCACTCGACTTTTTTTATCTTTTCCGTAAACAACCTCCGGCTGAATCAAACTGTAATTTCCCAATTCAGGAAACAATTGCAATTCCAAAGCTAATTTAACTACTCGATTTGGCAGCCCGGTATTAACTCCCACCCAGGTTGGTACAGTATCGCAAACTTTAATTAATTCCCAAGTATAAGCTAACTTGCGTTTGGGATTGTCACTGGGAGATACTAGCACTGGATTGCCGGGAATTAAAACACCAGTCATCGGGCCAGTATTCGGACAGTGCGCGGTGATAATTTCTCCCGAAGCCAGTTCGATTTCTGCGAAAAATCGTTTGTACCGCTTGATTAAAGTGCCGGGTAAGAGAGGGGGATATTTGTAAATTAAGTCGTTCATGGGGATAGGGGCATGGGGCATGGGGCATTGGTAAATAGACATAATTGCTGTAGGGGCGGGTTCACCAACAATACGTGCCAATAATTGACAATCTCAAAAACCCGCCCCCACCCAACCATAAATCACTTATTTATCTTCTCTTCTAAGCTCATTAATTTCATCATTTAAAGGCTGCTGTTGTTTACCTTTCATCAACTGTTTCATCTGCGCTTTAAAAGCTTCCACCAGTTCCGGACTGGCTTGTGTTTCTTTCCAAGAAGCGCGGGAATTTAAGCGATCGCACCAATCCTCCAATTTGGGGTATTCCTCCAAAGACAAGCCTAACTCGGGCAGCCAAGGCACGGAAACACCAGCCACAACATCCGCCAGGGTAATCGTGTTACTGCCAAAAAAAGGTGTATCGCCCAACAACTCCTCAAAAAATCTGAGTACCGCCGCCACTTGCAGCGCAGATTTTTCCAGATTCTCCGGTTCGCCTGCGCCGCCGAAAGTCTGGCGGACAAAGGGACTCAGCGCTGGTGTCAATTCGTTGACTGTTACCATTTGTACCATGCGGACGATCGCCAAATCCCGAGCATTCTGTGGCAATAGTGCGATCGTCGGATACTTAGCTTCCAGATAATCAAGCATAGCGAGACTTTCTATTAAATGAAAATCGCCATCAGCCAAAACCGGAATGTGGTGAAAAGGGCTAATATCCAAAAAATCTGGTTGAAACTGATCGCCGTTTAATTTCATCGACACCAATTCAAACTCAATCTCTTTTTCTAGCAAAGCAATCCAGACGCGACGGGCATTAGCGGGACTTAAACAGAAAATACGATAAAAATAGGTTATAATGCTTACATAGCAAGCAGATAACGTTAAAAAATGACCCATGAAAGAGACAACCCCTGCCGCGATGCCCCCCTGCTTCGATAGATGGTGTCAAAGATTTGACGATATTTTTGGTCATCTTGCCCAAAAACGAGAGTTTAGGAACTATTTAGGGGGATTATTGGGAGAAAGCGAACGAAAAAACCTGTCACAGATGGCAGAAAACGCTGTCGGAGTAACTTACCACAAATTACATCATTTTTTAACAACAGCGCCTTGGTCATTCAATGAACTCAACGAACGTCGCTTAGACGTAATGAATCAGTGCAACTTGCGCCAAGATTAGTCGAGGATTTAGCCTGATAATAGATGATTCAGGACATAGAAAAAGTGGTAACTTTACCGACGCTGTAGGCAGACAATACATCGGACAAATCGGAAAAACTGATAATGGGGTAGTAGTAGTTACCAGTCATCTATATGATGGTAAGAAGAGCCTGCCATTAGATATTAAATTATATAAAAAAGCCGACTCATTACCAAAAGGAAAAGATGACCCAGACTTCAAAAAAAAGCCAGAAATAGCCATAAATTTAATCGACAAGACTTTAGCTAGAGGCTATAAACCAGGAATAGTCTTGATGGATGCAGGGTATGGTAATAACACCAGTTTTTTACAAGAATTGGAAAACCGAAAACTAAAATATATCGGAGGACTTGCCAAGAATCGTAAAGTAATAATTCAAAAAACAGTAGATGAAACAGAAGAGATTCGAGTAGATAATTTAGCTAAAGCCTTACCTGTAGAGGCTTTCACAAAAATTCAACTTTCTTTAGAACGACCTAGAACAGTATGGGTAGCAATTAAAGAAGTCGAATTATCAAAATGCACGGGTAAGAAAGTAATAGCTATCGTCATGAATGCAGAAACTTTCGATACCGCCACTGAAATAGATTATTTGATCGGTAATGTTGACGTATCAACAGCGACAAAGGAGTGGATAGTAAAAACTTATTCACTCATAAATTGGGTTGAAGTTTTCTATCGGGAAGCCAAGGGCTGGTTGGGCTTAAATGAATATCAAGTCAGAGATGAAATCAGCCTAAAAAGACATTTCATTATGGTGTTTTGTGCTTACACTTTCATTCTCTGGCATACCTTAACAGGAGGATTAAGGCGCCAATGGGCAAACAAACCTTTAAACACTTTTAATGATGCACTCGAAGCATTTCGGACAGCCATATCTTTTAGATTTGTGAAATGGTTGAACCAAAATTGGGACGTATTCTCCGCTTATAAAGCCAGTTTAGGCCTTGTTTGGGCTTAAAATTTGTTTAAGTCCCGCTAAGGGAACCGCACTCCTGTGTGGTCAGTTCAACAGCGGGCGCAAATCCTTGAGACATAACGGGAACCAAGAGGTGGGAACACCCAGAGAGTGTCACCTTGTGTCAGCCTCGAAGCGGGGAAATCTCACAAACCTTTAGCATTGCACCTTTAATTTCAGTATCTGGCTTATTAATCTGTATCCTGAGCTACTATTTAACGTGCGCTTACCCTGGATACTAGGTCGATCGCCATCCCACGCTCTACTCTAGATCAAAATCTTTTCGCCACTTTGAGAGATACATCAAAATGAACAACAACGGACTGCCACAAAAACAAGGGCTGTACGATCCGCAGTTCGAGCACGATGCTTGCGGAGTCGGATTTATTGTACACGTCAAGGGTAACAAATCCCACGAAATAGTCGAACAGGCATTGACAATCCTGTTAAATCTCGACCATCGGGGGGCTTGTGGCTGCGAAGCCAATACCGGAGACGGCGCGGGCATTTTGATGCAAGTGCCCCACAAATTCCTCAAAAAAGCAGCCGCAGCCGAAAACATCGAACTTCCAGCAGCCGGCGAGTACGGTGTTGGTGCGATTTACTCATCGCGCGATCGGACTCAACGGGAAAACGGCAAACGCATCTTTGCAGAAATCGCCGCCGAAGAAGGATGTCCCGTGCTCGGTTGGCGCGATGTCCCCACAGATAACTCGTCTCTGGGCGACACCGCCAAAGCTAGCGAACCCTTCATGCAGCAAGTGTTTGTCAGCCGCACCCCAGGTATGGACGAGGCGGCTTTTGAGCGCAAACTATACGTGATCCGCAAACGCGCCCACAATGCGATCCGCAGGCAGAAAGTAGATCCATACTGGTATAATTCCACACTGTCATGCCGGACGATCGTCTACAAGGGAATGTTGATGCCGGTGCAAGTGGGGGATTACTATCCCGAACTGCACGACCCCGATATGGAAAGCGCTCTAGCCCTAGTTCACTCGCGCTTCAGCACCAATACTTTCCCAAGTTGGGAACGATCGCACCCTTACCGCTACATCGCCCACAACGGCGAAATTAACACCATGCGCGGCAACATCAATTGGATGAATGCGCGGCAATCGATGTTCGAGTCGGAACTATTCGGCGATGATTTAAAGAAAATCCCCAATTTAATCAATGTCGAAGGTAGCGACTCAACTATTTTTGATAATGCTTTAGAATTGCTGACTTTGGCCGGCCGTTCTTTGCCTCATGCCATTATGATGATGATTCCTGAACCTTGGACAGCCCACGAGTCGATGAGTGATGAGAAAAAGGCTTTCTACGAATACCATTCCTGTTTGATGGAACCTTGGGATGGGCCTGCTTCGATCGCGTTTACTGATGGTACATCGATCGGGGCTGTGCTCGATCGCAATGGTTTGCGCCCTTCTCGTTACTGTATTACTAAAGATGACTTAGTAATTATGGCATCCGAAGCGGGTGTTTTGCCGATCGCGCCGGAACGAATTCTTTCAAAAGGCCGTTTGCAACCAGGCCGGATGTTCCTGGTAAATACCGCAGAAGGCCGCATCGTTTCTGACGAGGAAATTAAACATCAAATCGCCTCCGAACATCCGTATCGCGAGTGGATTGATACGCACATGGTCGAAATCGCCAAGCTACCAGACGCGCCCATAGATTCAGTCAACTCTCCCAAGAAGGCAGTGGATTTATTGCAGCAGCAAATGGCTTTTGGTTACACCTTTGAAGAACTGCGGTTGCTGTTAGCACCAATGGCACGGGATGGAGTGGAAGCTGTAGGCGCAATGGGCGCGGATACGCCGTTAGCTGTTTTATCGAACAGGCAAAAGTTGCTTTACGAATATTTCCAGCAACTGTTTGCCCAAGTTACAAATCCGCCCATTGATTCAATCCGCGAAGAAATTGTCACTTCTGCGGAAACGACAATTGGATCTGAACGCAATTTGCTGAAGCCGGAACCAGAAAGTTGTCATTTAATTGAGTTGAAAACACCAATTCTCAGCAATGAAGAACTGGCGAAACTCAAGCACGTAAATCAGGGTAATTTCAAATCTGCGATCGTCCCGATTTTGTTCGACCCCAAAACAGGGGTAAAAGGTCTGGAACAAGCATTAGAAGATGTTTTCGCAGCAGCCGATCGCGCGATCGCCTCTGGGGTGAATATTCTCATTTTGTGCGATCGGGGAATCAATGCCGAAAACGCTCCGATTCCCGCGCTGCTAGCAGTTGCAGGACTCCACCACCACTTGATCCGCCAAGGTACGCGCACACGGGCGGGGCTCGTGCTCGAATCCGGTGAACCGCGCGAAGTGCACCATTTTGCGACTTTAATCGGCTATGGTTGCGGTGCGATCAATCCGTATTTGGCCTTCGAGACGATCGCAGATTCGATCCGCGAAGGTTTGCTAGTAAATGTTGATACCAAAACAGCTTGCAAAAACTACGTGAAAGCCGCAACCAAAGGCGTGACTAAGGTTGCGTCGAAAATTGGGATTTCCACCATTCAAAGTTACCGTGGTGCCCAGATATTTGAGGCGATCGGCTTAAACAAATCCGTAGTCTATAAATACTTCACTTGGACAGCATCGCGAATTGCAGGAGTAGACCTCGAAGTCATCGCCCAAGAAGCGATTTTACGCCATACCCACGCATTCCCCGATCGCCCATCCAGCGGACACACCCTCGATGTCGGTGGCGAATATCAATGGCGCAAGGAAGGGGAAGCCCACTTGTTCAGCCCGCAAACCATTCACGCCCTGCAAAAAGCCGTGCGCGAGGGAAGTTATCCGCTTTTCAAACAGTATTCCGGGCTGGTTAACGAACAAAGTCAACAGCATTTCACCCTGCGCGGTTTGCTGGAATTCAAGCAGCGGGAATCGATTCCGATTGAGGAAGTTGAACCGATCGAATCTATTATCAAACGCTTCAAAACTGGGGCGATGAGTTATGGTTCGATTTCCCAAGAAGCCCACGAATCTCTAGCCGTAGCGATGAACCGCATTGGTGGCAAATCGAACACTGGTGAAGGTGGCGAAGATCCAGAAAGATACACTTGGACAAACGATCGCGGTGACTCGAAAAATAGTGCGATCAAACAAGTTGCTTCCGGGCGTTTCGGCGTTACCAGCTTGTATCTTTCCCAAGCGAAGGAACTCCAAATCAAGATGGCGCAAGGGGCAAAACCCGGAGAAGGCGGACAGTTACCTGGTAAAAAAGTATACCCGTGGATTGCCAAAGTCCGGCACTCAACTCCCGGTGTGGGCTTGATTTCGCCACCGCCTCACCACGACATTTATTCGATCGAAGATTTGGCAGAATTGATTCACGACTTGAAAAATGCCAACCGGGAAGCGCGGATTAGCGTCAAATTGGTGTCGGAAGTGGGAGTTGGGACGATCGCAGCAGGTGTCGCCAAAGCCCACGCCGATGTCGTGCTGATCTCAGGCTACGACGGCGGTACAGGCGCGTCGCCCCAAACTTCGATCAAACACTGCGGATTACCTTGGGAGTTGGGATTGGCCGAAACCCACCAAACCCTGGTACTCAACAATCTCCGCAGCCGAATCGCCGTTGAAACCGACGGACAACTCAAAACCGGCCGCGATGTAGCAATTGCTGCACTGCTGGGTGCTGAGGAATTCGGTTTTGCCACCGCGCCGCTGGTGACTTTGGGCTGCATTATGATGCGTGTTTGCCACCAGAACACTTGCCCTGTCGGCGTTGCGACACAAGATCCCCTGTTGCGGAAAAACTTTACCGGAGATCCTGAACACACGGTAAACTTTATGACATTCATCGCCCAAGAAGTCCGCGAAATCATGGCGCAGTTGGGCTTCCGCACGCTGAATGAAATGGTCGGGCGCACCGATGTTTTGGAAGCGCAACAAGCGGTGGAACACTGGAAGGCTAAGGGTTTGGACTTCTCGAACATCCTGTATCAGCCGGAAGTTGGGGCGGATGTTGGGCGCTATTGTCAGATGGCGCAGGATCATGGTTTGGAAAAGTCGATCGATCTCAGTGTACTGCTGGATTTGTGCAAAAGTGCGATCGAACACGGCGAACCAGTCAAAGCCACTCTCCCAATTACCAACGTCAACCGCGTTGTCGGCACAATTCTCGGCAACGAAATCACCAAACGCCACTGGGAAGGCTTACCCGATGACACGGTGCACCTCCACTTCCAAGGCAGCGCTGGGCAAAGCTTTGGCGCATTCGTACCCAAGGGAGTCACCCTAGAGCTCGAAGGCGAAGCCAACGACTATTTGGGCAAAGGGCTCAGCGGTGGCAAAATCGTACTGTACCCGTCGTTAGCTTCCACCTTTGTTGCAGAAGAAAACGCGATCGTCGGCAACGTAGTGCTTTACGGAGCCACATCTGGCGAGGTTTTCATCCGAGGGCTGGCCGGCGAACGTTTTGGGGTGCGTAACTCCGGCGTTAACGCAGTAGTCGAAGGTGTGGGCGATCACGGTTGCGAGTACATGACTGGTGGCAAAGTTGTGGTTTTGGGTGAAACCGGGCGCAATTTTGCAGCGGGAATGAGTGGCGGCGTTGCTTACATTTTGGATGAGGCGGGTGATTTTGCAACTCGCTGCAATATGTCGATGGTGGCGCTGGAAAAACTGGAGGATGCTGAGGAAATTGCTGATTTGCGGCAATTAATTCAGACTCATTTCGATTTGACTGGAAGTGCGATCGCATCGAAGGTTTTGGCAAATTGGGATGCGATGTTGCCGGTGTTTGTGAAGGTAATGCCGAAGGATTACAAGCGGGTGTTGCAGGCCATTGAAAGGGCGATCGCTGCGGGTTTAAGCGGTGATGATGCGCTGACGGCTGCATTTGAAGAAAATGCTCGTGATGTGGCCCGGATTGGGGGTAGCTAATCCAAGAAACCGGGTTTCTGCGACAATCTTGGCATCCCTACCGAGATTTAGGAAGAAACCCGGTTTCTGAGTCCCCGCCAATCACCCCAAAGTCCAAGAAACCGGGTTTCTCCGACAATCTCGGAATCCCCACCAAGATTTAGGAAAGAAACCCGGTTTCTGAGCCCCCGCGCCTAGTCCAAGAAACCGGGTTTCTGCGACAATCTCGGCATCCCTACCAAGATTTAGGAAGAAACCCGGTTTCTGAGCCCCCGCGCCTAGTCCAAGAAACCGGGTTTCTGCGATAATTTTGGTGAGGATGCCAAGATTTGGGTGAGAAACCCGGTTTCTGACACCCCACCAACGGTTCCTAACTCCCCACCGATATGCCATATGCCACGTCGTGAAGTTATCTTACAAGCTGGTAATTACTACCATGTTTATAACCGAGGTAATAACCGTCAGCTCATCTTTTTTGAACAACAAAATTATATTTATTTTTTACGCCAATTAAGAAACCATCTGGTTACGAACGATGTCGATATTATTGCCTATTGTTTAATGCCAAACCACTATCATTTATTAGTTTATCTAAGAACAGATCATTTTTCCAGACTGATGCAGACATTTACTCTGTCCTATGTCAAGGCTATCAATAAACGCTATCAAAAAGTCGGTTCGCTGTTTCAGGGAAGGTTTCAAGCGATTCATGTAGATAGAGAAGAATATTTGTTACATCTCACTCGCTATATTCACTTAAACCCAGTATGTGCTAATATAGTTAAAAAAGCAGAAGATTGGGAATTTTCCAGCTATCAAGAATATATTGATTTGCGCCGGGGAAGTTTACCTAAAATAGATGAAGTGCGATCGCAATTTCAGTCGGCAGAGGCTTATCGCTACTTTTTAGAAGACCTAATTAGCGATAAATTAATTCACCATCTAACCTTTGAAGAATAGCCAAAGTCCAAGAAACCGGGTTTCTGCAACAATCTAGGAATCCCCACCAAGATTTAGGAAAGAAACCCGGTTTCTAACCCCCCACCAATCACCCCAAAGTCCAAGAAACCGGGTTTCTGCGATAATCTCTGAATCCCCACCAAGATTTAGGAAAGAAACCCGGTTTCTGAACCCCCACCAATCACCCCAAAAATCCTCATAAACCAGTTGATAAATTTCAGGTACAATTTAAGATTATAGTCGCGGTTAGCATCTAGTAAAATTATCTAAATAATTTGGAGTCTTAAACACCATGCCCGATGAAACGATTTGGATTGTGACTGCCGATACTGCGGGCGAGTCTCCCGATGCACCCGACTATGACGGTGCGAAGATTGGGGCGCACACAGGGCTAGCCGATTGGGGCGATGCTTTTGGAACTCCCAATAGCCAACTCCAAAAACAGACATCAAAAGCGGTTGATAACTTGCGCCTGCACAAAGTCAGCATCAATAAATTAGAAAAAGAACTGGTTGACTTCATGCAAACCGTAGATAAAATGTTCGGGCGCGCGGATGCGGAAGCTGACATGAAAACCATCGAATTATCAGAAATTGAGTTATCCGTTGCAATTAACGCTGAAGGTTCTTTCAGTTTATTGGGTATGGGAGCAAAAGCAGCAGATACCAGAACCGTATTGTTGCGATTTAAACGTAAGTCTTAAGGTGAAATGGGAAGAAATCTGGCGATATCAATTGGCATCAATAAATATGATTTCCTAAATCCGCTGAAATATGCCAAGCGGGATGCAGAGTTAATGCAGGAGTTTCTGCGCGGGGCGAGTTTTGAGCAAGTTTTTTTCTTCTCAGATGACTCGCCTGATCTTGAGGGTAGACCGACTCGTCCTTCTCGTAACAATCTGAGGCGATTTTTGAGACAGATCTCTAAAAAGCCTATTATGGCAACTGGAGATAATTTGTGGTTTTTCTTCAGCGGACACGGGATGCAGTGTAATGGGCGCGATTATTTGATGCCTTGCGATGGCGATGCGGAAGATGTCGAACATACAGCGATTCCGATTGATTTTGTGACTGAATGTTTGCGCTGCTGTGGCGCTGGTAATGTGATTTTGATGCTGGATGCTTGTCGGTATAAAGGGAGTAAATCTGGATTGGGAATCGGCAATCAAGCTGCTGAAATTGCGCGGCAAAAGGGAGTTGTCACCTTTTTTTCTTGCAGTCCCAATCAATTGTCCTACGAAATTGAAACTTTACAGCAAGGTATTTTCACAAAAGCAGTGCTGGAGGGCTTGGGCATTCAAGGAAAATGTGCAACTGTCGAGCGATTGAATCATTATTTGAGTTGCCGAGTTCCCGAACTGATTCGGGAACATAAAGGCGAACAAGTGCGGCAAACACCTTACTGTATTGCAGAGCCAGTCACAAAGTCGCACTTAATTATTTGCCCGCAATATGCAACTTTACAAGATGTTTCTATTCTTAAAAATGATGCCTATCAAGCGGAATTAAACAAAGATTACGACCTGGCAAAACAGTTGTGGATTCGCGTATTGGCTGCATCTACTGGCGATATGGAGGCGATTAATGGAATTCAAAGAATCGCGATTAAGCAGATTGAAAACGATCGGTATTCTCAAGATGATTTTGTTAGTAGCAATGTTGCGAACAAATCGGCATCTCCATTATCTCCCAAATATACACCTGTAACGAATACTATTCCTACTGAACCTGATGTTCCTCTCAAGTCAGAACGCGGAGTAGACTATACTAAACTGCGCGATTTGCTGGCTGCTGGAAAATGGGTTGAGGCGGATGGGGAAACGGCTAATAAAATGCTGGAAGTAGCGGAGAAAAAAGAGGAAGGCTGGCTGGGAGTTTCAGATATCGATCGATTTCCCTGCGAAGACTTGCGAACCATTGACCAACTTTGGGTACAATACAGCAATGGGCGCTTCGGCTTTTCAGTGCAGAAGCGCATCTATCAAAGTTTGGAGGGAACTAGACAATATGATGAGAACGAAATATGGAAGGCTTTTAGCGATCGAGTAGGTTGGCGCGTGAATGGTAAATGGTGGTTGTACTACAAAGATCTAAAATTCAACACCAAAGCATCAGAGGGACACCTCCCTTACGAGGTCGGGCGAGGGATGATGAGGAGAGAAAGGAGGTGGGGGATAGGAGTGTGGGTCTATTGTATCGCGTCGAGACTTGTAAAGTGTAACATATAAGCGTTACAGCGTTTCGTAACCTGCTTCGACTTCCCGCGAAATCCAAGAAACCGGGTTTCTGCGACAATCTCCGAATCCCCACCCAGATTTAGGAAGAAACCCGGTTTCTAACCCCCCACCAATCACCCCAAAGTCCAAGAAACCGGGTTTCTGCGACAATCTCCGAATCCCCACCCAGATTCAGGAAGAAACCCGGTTTCTAACGCCCCACCAATCACCCCAAAATCCAAGAAACCGGGTTTCTGCGACAATCTCCGAATCCCCACCCAGATTTAGGAAGAAACCCGGTTTCTCACCCCCCACCAACAGCCTCCAAACCCCCGAATTGCTGTTGCCCCACCCGTTTGATATAATGTTGTTACTAGATAGATGACATCAGATAATTCTACTCAGACAGTCACAATTTACAAAGCTCCCCAACCAGGGTTAGCGCAAAAATTATTGCGAGATGGTTTTCAGCCAGCAGACTTTCCAAACAATCCACCCTACGAAAATGGCAAGTGCTACTTCGCAGCCCCCGATTCGAGAAGTCTGGCTGAAGAATATAACAATCATTACCAGCAAGGAATATTGGAGGTGATAATAGACAACCAAACCTACGAGATAACATTTAAGCCACTGGAAAAATTCTATCAGGGAGGCCCAAGTATTGAACTAGCAATCCCGCACAATCTTTTTCCCATTTTGAATCAGTTTCCGAGAATCCTAAAACAGCAATAATTGACTATGAATCAAGAATTTTGGAACTCGATCGAGTCCAAGTATCCACTTGGAAAACTCATATATGGCAAGATAGAATTTCATTCACCTTTTGGAGTTTTTGTCAATCTAGGCGATGCAGAGGTAAAAGGACTTATTCAAATTTCCGACTTTCTCGATACCGGATCGATGACACCAGAAATGTATCCCGATATTGATTCGCCTGTTGGTGCTGTTGTCATTGGCTACACTAAAGACGATCGCCAACAAGTTTGGTTGAGCGTTAAACCCAGTGTTCTACAAAAAGCCCTTGTCAAGTTAAAAATTCCTGTTGCAAGTCAGCTATAGAACCTTCTTCACTCAAGATGCGATTCAATTAATTGTAAACAGACATCAACTTCCGCTAATTGTCGTCAATACAGAAGTAGAGGAAATAGTACAATGGATAAACTAACCGAGTATCCCAAGCTAATCAAACGGATTTTAACCGAGTATGTAGAATTGTCTAATCGCCGTCCTCAACCAGACATCGAAACATTCTTAATTACCGACGAACAAAACGGTCATTATATGTGGATGAATCTGGGCTGGCAAAAGGGCGATCGCATTACCGGGATGACTGTATATGTTCGGATTCGCGATCGTAAATTCTGGATTGAAGAAGACTGGACAGAGGATGGGATTGCAACGGATTTGGTGCGCGTAGGGGTTCCCAAGGAAGATATTGTATTGGCATTTCACGAACCTGGGATGCGGCAATACACCGATTTTGCAGTAGTTTCCTAGCAGTTTATGAAACTTTATTCAGATGTCATCTTGCTGTGCAACATTCCAGAAGAAGGACTTGATACCGGCGATATCGGTACAGTTGTGGAACAGCATCACCTTGAAGGACTAGAAACAGGTTATAGCGTTGAGTTTTTCGATCTGTTGGGAAACACTATAGCAGTTGTGATGCTACCTGGAATTTATTTGCGATCGCCCGCAATTTGAATTGTCACAGAAACCCGGTTTCTGAACCCCGCACGCTAATCCGAGAAACCGGGTTTGGGGCGATCGCTTGTACATTGGGAAATCGAGCGTTCTGCTAAGCGTCAAAAAGGCATTGATTATACCTCAGATTCCTCTTCATTTTCTTCATCCTCGCTCGCAAATTCGCCGATGTAATCTCCCACGAGCGGTGTTTAGTTCAAATTTGCCAACACAACCTTTGAGTCGTCGGAGGAAGCGTCACTAACCATCGCTGAATATTCGCCGTTATAGTTGGTAAATTCAGACGGAGATTTCCGAATCTTAGATAGACGAATTTGCCAATCGGAAACCTGCTCGTAGGTAAGGTGCTTAGTATTGGAAGTCGTTGTCCATACCCCCCAAAGACAGGGGTCTTCAAACTGTAGCATTCCTGATTTCCGTAAGTCATAAGATTGCGGAGTTCCGGGCAAGGGAATAATGCTGTAGCACGAAGTCTGAAATTCCAATTGCGGGTTAATCTCTACCAGTTCATCGACCAATTCTGAGATGGCTTCCTCAAGAAGTAACAAGTCCTCATGGTCATCGTCGGGTAGCCCGATAATGATCCCATAAGCAATCACAGGTACACCAGTTCTGACCACAGATTTCATCAAGGTACAATGCTCTTGCCAAGGAAGGAGCTTCTTGTAAGCTTCTCGTCCAAAAACGGGACGTTCGGCAGGGATATAAGCCAAAGGACAACCGACTTTGCCGTCCCAGCCAAACAGTGCTTCAATCAGTTCTTCGTCAGGTCTGAGGTCGCTGCTTTCGTAGTTACGCCCAGCTCCCAGAGTTGTTTTCCTCAGTTCTAAACCATTGGGCCACATGAGAGTTATTCCCATCTCCCGCGCACCATTGGTAATGTCGAGGATCTCTTGTCGCCCCTCAGGAAAGAGTCCACGGGCGAGGAATTGATCGGAACCGATATTGATCGATCGAGCCCCCGCTTCTTTCTGAATCGCCAACCATTTGAGGGATGTTTCAGGAGACATTCTCCGAAAGCCAGTGCCGTAGGTAGGTGTCATGCAAAAATCGCAGGTGCGATCGCAACCAATGTCAGCTACCAACGAACCTACTGGAACAGTTCCCTGGACATTGGGCAGTGTCCCTAAACACTCCCGCGCCACTTCCACCGATGGTAGTGCCCACTCCTCTGGACTTTTGGCTTTAGCCTTCCTGGGATACTGTCTACCATCTGCGAGAATGACACCCGTGAGTTCTTCTCGTGGGGTTTTTCCCAGTACATAGTCAAAAATAGCCCAATTCGCTGCCCCAGATTTATCCTGAACGACTGCTGCTGCGCCGGCCTTCAAGTAGTGGTGCGGTTCAGCGAAAGCATCCGACCCACCAACGACAATGGGACGACCTCCCTTAGCCAGATGCTCAATCACCATACAAGTGACTTGACGGTCTTGGGAGAAATTCACTGTAATGCCCCAAGCATCGAAGGCATGGGGATCTAGGGCAGCAATTTTGCCCCCAACGTAAGTTTTCCGCAGGGTCATCCCTTTCCAGACAATTTCCCCAAATTCTTCACTATAATTGTCGTCTCTGAGGTTGACCAATCGGGCATCAAATCCTCCTGCTTGCAAGTCAGGAATCAAAACTTGCTTGCTGATTAAGGAACGATGTCTGTATAAAGAAGTCCAATTTTTACCTTCTGCATCATAGAGTCCCGTTGCTGGAGGTTCAATCAGTCCAATTGTGGGAGAGTTTTTAGCTATCATAATGGAGGATTGGGAATGTGGGATAAGAGGATGGGATTTTTTCCGGCTCGCGATCGCCTGCGACACCAGGGAAGCCAATCGCAACCCCTAGACGGTAGCACAAGTCGGTGAGCTACTCTTTAATAAAATCAGACGATAGCATAAAAATAGATTAATCTAGATGAGATGAGTCAAATTGACTATTTTATTAATCATTTAGTTTTTCGATTTGTTGGGAAATACTGTAGCAGTTGCGACGCTACCTGGAAGTTATTTGCGATTTAATTGAGCGATCGACAACCGATCGCAATTGAACTCACCCCTGAATTGCTGTCAAGCCACCCGTGCGATATAATGTTGTTACTAGATTGTAGAATAACAATCAAAAAAAAGGGATAATTATGACCGTCGAACAAGCCATTTTGGAAAATGTGAAGGTCTTATCGCCAGACCAGCAACAAGAAGTCTTAGCTTTCATCAAACTCTTGCAGTCAGATAAATGGGAGCATATTTATAAAGGACGCTTCAAAGAACTCCAGCAAGAAATTCGTCTGGGAATGGATGCGGCCGATCGAAGTGAAGTAATTAATGCTGAAGATATGTTTCGGAGTTTGCGCTTAAAGCTGCAACAACGTCGCACGCACGCAAGCAGATAGATGAATCAGATTTGTAGATTTACAGTTCCGGCAAGTCGGGATATAGAAAACATTATGGACTATATTGCCGATCGCAGCGGTTTTGATGCAGCAGAAAGCTTTCTGGACAGAATTAACAATAAGTGTCAAACTCTCTCGAAGTTTCCTCCTTCTGGGACGCAATCGGGATGAGTTAATGGAAAATGTACGGAGTTTTCCGATCGATGATTACCTAATTTTCTACAGTGCGATCGAAGCAGGAATTGAAGTTCTGCGGGTTGTTAGCGGCTACCGAGATTTAGAAGATTTATTCTCTGAGTGAACTGTATCGAGTTTCTGATATTATGAAAGCGATTGAAACTACTGGAAAAATTGACGATCGAGGAATGCTTTGTATCGATCGCCCCCTTGCTTTTGCCAACCACAGCCACGTTAGGATTATTGTTTTAGTACCGGAAGATACTGACATCGATCCTGATGATGACCCCATTGAAACAGTCCTCGAAGGGATTCAGCAAGGCTTCCATGAGGCAATTACCGGACAAACCCTCCCCTTGTTTCAACTTTAATAGTTGACTAGGTTTGTGAAGAAACCCCGTTTCTGAGTCCCCCCGCGAAATCCAAGAAACCGGGTTTCTGCGACAATTGACGCCTCCCCACGAGATTTTACGAAGAAACCCGGTTTCTGAACCCCTGCGCCCGATCGCGCCCAACCTTATCTAGCGGTTATAATAGATAAACCTGAGCATTAAAATCGCAAATGTATGACAGCAAAAATACACCTCAGCAACTTGGGTAATTCCTTAGCTTTGCCAATACCAGACTATATTGTAAAATTGTTAAATCTAAAAGCAGATGATTCGGTAATTTGCAGTATAGAAAATGGAAAAATGGTCATAGAACCTGTAAATCAGAAAATTTCCAAATATACCCTAGATGAACTATTGGCAGGCGAAATAGAACCCAGCGAAGAAATCTCTTGGGGGAAACCAGAAGGAGAAGAAGTTTGGTAAACTACATCCCCGAACGAGGTTATTTCATTCGCCTCAATTTCGATCCTCAAGCAGGACACGAACAAATGGGTACTCGACCTGCACTGGTTGTGAGTCAAACTAAATTTAACCAAAAAATGGGGTTTGTGTTTGTCTGTCCCATTAGCACCACACAACGAAAAAATCCGTTTTATGTTCCCATTCCAGAAGGTGAAGCGGTGACAGGTGTAATTATGACAGATCAACTACGTTATGCAAGATTATCGCGCAAGGCAAGCAAGTTCGATCGGTGAATGTCCAGAAGATTTAGTTAAGGAAGTATTGAAGAGAATTGAACCTATTTTGTTTGAAAATATGATTCTTGATGAGTAGTTGATCATCAAGAATACGGCAATTATGTGGTTAGACTTGTTAACTGATATCATGTATAGAACTAGGGAAATCAACAAGCAAAATGATTCAATCCATACCGAAAATATCCATCAAACCTGGATATCGTCCCCAGTCAGATGATAAAACTCCTGAAGCTGATGCAATTGATTTTTACCTACTGCGACAACTCACCAATTCCCAACGCTGGCAAATAGGGGTAAAATTAAATCGTTGGGCAAAAACTGTTAGCTTGCGCGGCATGAAAAAAGCTTGTCCCTCAACTTACAAAGAGCGATTTGCTCGATCGATCTTACGTAGCAAATGGCTGCCAATTTTAACCCCCACCAGTGAACCCTCTATGTGGACGCAAGACCCCAGCCACATCGCCCGACTGTTGCACCCAATTTTTCAAACATTATCTATTCCTTATTATATTACAGGAGGCGTTGCCGCTTCTGTCTATGGCGATCCTAGAACGACACGGGATTTAGATTTAGTAATTGAATTACTCCGGGATAATATTTTTCGATTAGTTGAAGCACTAGAAACGGCTGGTTTTTACTGCCCTCCGGGTTCGGTAGAAGATATTCAAGAGGGCAGAGGCATGGTGTTGAGTATCACTCACATGACTTCCGTATTAAACGCCGATCTCGTGCTGAATTCTGATACTGAGTTCGATCGCTCAAAAATGACAAGGCGACGACTAGAAGCCCTTGACGAAGCTGGTGTAGAACAATTTTGGATTGCTTCTCCTGAAGATATTGTGTTGGCAAAACTGCTCTGGCGGCAACAATCTAAGTCTCAAAAACAATGGAATGATGTTTTGGGAATTCTGAAAGTCCAATCTGAGCATTTGGATCGGGGTTACTTAACAGACTGGGCGCAACGATTGGGGTTGATTGATGATTTGAATCTAGCTTGTACTGAATCTGGGATTTGATGCGATTCCAAATTGTTCATTTTGCGATCGCACCCACTCTCTCTGTATCATTATAGGTATGGACTTTTAAAGCTTAATTATTTTTATGCAAGTTATTTTAGGCAACATCACACAACTGAAAGTAGACGCGATCGTCAATGCTGCAAATACCAGTTTGCTTGGAGGTGGTGGAGTAGATGGCGCAATCCACAAAGCAGCAGGCCCGGAACTTGTTGACGAATGTCGATCGCTCCGAGGATGCAAAACCGGGGATGCTAAACTCACAAAAGGATATCGCTTACCTGCGCGCTTCATCATCCACACCGTAGGCCCCGTATGGCAAGGAGGCGACTGCGGAGAACCCGAACTCTTAGCCCAATGTTACCGCAAATGTATGGAAATCGCGATCGAGCAAAAGTTCGAGAGTATCGCATTTCCTTGCATTAGCACCGGCATTTACAAATATCCTAAGGATTTAGCAGGTGAGATTGCAGTCAAAATCTGCTACGAAGAAATGCAAAAAACGGCGCTCCTCAAAACATAACTTTTTGCTGCTTCGATTGGGAGAATCATCAGGTTTATGAGAAGATTGTAGCAGTTCTCAGGCAGAAAGGCTATCAGAAAAATGATTCCAGAAATCAAAACCTATTTAGCAGCGACTGACATTATAGATCGCGATCATCCCGCAATTTTAGCACTCGCGAACAAGATAGCATCACAACATCATACATCAGAGGCGATCGCCCAATCTAGTTTTGAGTGGGTTAGAGACGAAATTCGCCACAGCTACGACTATCAGATGAATCCCGTCACCTGTCGAGCATCCGATCTACTAAAGCACAAAACAGGTTATTGTTTTGCCAAAAGTCACCTATTAGCAGCATTGCTGAGGGCCAACAACATTCCCGCAGGTTTTTGCTACCAAAGATTGAGCTTTGATGACAAAGGTGCGCCCTACACATTGCACGGTTTCAATGCAGTTTATTTGCCAGATGTAGGTTGGTATCGCATTGATGCAAGAGGAAATCGCGACAATGTTAATGCTCAATTCACACCTCCTCAAGAGCAATTAGCATTTAAAATTCAGTTTCCTGAAGAAGCAGACTTTCAAACCATTTTATCTGAGCCGCTGCGAGTAGTTGTAGAGGCTTTACAAAATCACATTACATGGGATAAACTGCTGCTCAATCTTCCAGACGTTTCTCTAGAGTCAGCACAGAAATACGGTCTTGCGATCGACTAGAAATCACTCAAAAATGAGAATTAAATAACTTACAGAAGTTTGTGGTGTGTCCCGCCCGTCCCACAATAACAATTAAATTTGTAAGTTATTTAATTCGCGAGCCTCAGCAACAAGCTGAGGCTTTTGGGAAGTTTTTTTCACGTCGCTCCGAGGTTGTTAAGGTCGATTCTCCGAGAATTATAAAACAGTATTAGTTGACTGTAAATCAAGAATCATAGAACCAAATCAAGTTCAAATATCGGGAGCATCTCAGTTTTGCAAGAAGCATTTTTTATGGTAGTGCGAGCGTCCCCGCTCGCGTGCTTGTACAAGCACGCGAGCGGGGACGCTCGCACTGTA
>NZ_JAEQDD010000040.1:0-38111 GCF_020737885.1 Microcoleus sp. PH2017_34_RAT_O_A
TGGGGCGACTCGATACAGAAAAAACTTATCTTTAACCAAGCTTGAATATATTGATCGCTCCTGCTCTTGGTTGGCAATCAATTATTCAGCAAGCCCTAGTTAATCTCGAACAGCAACAAAACAAGGTTAGACAATCAGAAGCAAAAATGTATGTTGGTATGATGAATCAAGCACAACGAGCTGCTTACGCCGACACCAATCGTTTTGTATCTAGAATAGATAGATTGCAACTAGGTATGAAGTCAGAAACAGAAAATTACTTATATAGTATTGTCTTGAGCAACGATAATCATTTTGCTCAATCAATTGCTTTAGCAAAGATAGATGGAATAAGAAACTACACAGGTATAGTTATTTTAGCTAAGACAGCTAGTGGTCAATCAACTACTGAACACATACTTTGTCAAAGCAATGAACCTTCAAAAAAGCTTCCTGGAAAACCAACAGCTACCAACTTTACCAATATAAAGTGTCCTCCTGGTTATTCGTTAGTGCCGTAAAACTTTCCTCAAAATTAATAGCACATCCGCGATTGACTTAGTATCAAATAAAGTCCTAGCGCACTTCCTGTTCTCCTAGTCCGCGAAGGCGGACTTTGTGTGTGTAGACGCGATTTCCCATCGCCCGAAATTGGTAATTTCAATATCACCCTCACTCATCATACTCCGACTCAAAATCCACACGATCGTACATTTCGCCCAAAGACATCTCAAACTGCACCGAGCTCAACACCAGAACCGCTTCAGCACCATCATACTCAGACAAAACCCACTTATTGTCATCCGTCTTAGAAAACTGTTCGACGTGCATCTCGTACTGATCGATCAAAATATACTCCCTCAAAGTGGGAATCGATCGCAAAAGTTTAAATTTGTCACCACGATCGTAATTCGCTGTCGATTTCGATAAAACCTCAGCCACCATCACCACATTAGTAATCGCATCTTTCCTCCCCTCCGCAAACTCCAGCTTACCCGCAACCACCATCACATCATGATAAGTACAAAATTGCTTTTGTGGTATCCACAAACGCAAGCCCAAAGCAAATAAATGATAATGTTTCTGTCCTTTAAAAGCAAAATTCAAAGGAGTAATAATATCACCTACTATCATATTGTGGTTGGCGGAATTCGCAGGCATTGGTAATATTTGACCGCGACAATATTCACTTTTGTCCTCTGCTGCTTCTTCTAAAGCAAAATACTCGGCTGGAGTGTAATAAGGTTGTGGCTTACTCTCAATTACTTCTTCGCGAATTTCTGTTGATGCCGTCATACTACATCCTCCTGCGATCGTACTAACAATTATAACCGGATTATCCGCAATCAAAACAACCGCTTACAGTTCACTATCTTTCATTTTAATTACCTTCCCCTCAAACTCAAAACCCCTCTCCCAACCATCCAAATACTTATCCATATTAGGCTTGAACCACAGCGCCGCTTCCCCGTGTCCCAACTCCACCGCCCGATCGACTAATTCATACCAATGTGTCAGAGGCTTCCCCGTCGCTTCCACCGCTTGCAAATAATCCCAAACCACCTTTGGCACTGATACCGGCGATACCGCATACCTCAGCAATTCCTGTGCATCCTCGGGTGAAATAATGACATTATTCTCAACCCAAATCATACCCACATCCTCTTCCCTTTCCCCTTGCCAATTCACCTCGCCTCTCAAAACATAACCCCAAGGTTCGATAAAATTGTCAATCAGATACTGCAACCATTCCACATAATCATAAAACTTTTCCATGCCATTCCACTGAATCCCCCCGCCGTCAGCAGTCGGAATCCACTGACACCACAATCCGGGCTGAGTCTTCGGCGGGCGGTTGTAATTTACGATCGACAATTCCGACTCTTCATCCCACTTTTCATTGACAAAATAGCAGCCTTCTTCGCCCACAGGCAAACCCACGGCTGTTCTCGCCGCATCGGGAACATCTTGCAAAATTTCAGGATTTCGCTTCATTCGCCTCGTCCGAGAAAACTCTAATAAATAAAGAGTTTCGCTATCCAATAACCGCTGATTTAAATGAAATGTGCCTTCAAAGATTGTACTGTATCCCATGATTTCTATCTATTATAAATGTAGAGATATCGAAGTCTACCTCAGAATAAGTTTTATTGTTTGTGGAACGGGCTTCTAGCCTGTTCCTGACATTGGTGTAAAATATAAGTTTAACCTCAGATGTTACACTATTTTAAGAACGGGCAAGATGCCCGTTCCACAAGAAGATTGAGTCTTTTTGAGAAGAGTCTCCAACCCTACTTAGTCTTGTCCAAATTCCGCGACTCCAACCAAATAGGAATTGCAATCCAAGCAACTGTTAATAGCAAAGCAACTACCGCAAATTGAGCAGCCCAACCTACTAACTTCTCTAAAGACACAACCTGTCCTAAGAAGTATGACAAACTTACCATTACGGATGCCCAGCTTGCGGCACCCAAAATATTGAAGAATGAAAATTGCAAAAAGGGCATTTCTGCAATTCCCGCTAGGGGGCTGGCAAAAATTCGCAGCAGTGCGATGAAACGGCCCAAAAATACGGCTTTAGCTGCATTTTCGCTAAACTTTTCTTTTAAGTCAAACAGTTGTTCTTCCCGAAAGCGGAAGATTTTTCCCAGCTTCAGCAGCAGGGGCCAGCCGCCGTATCTGCCGATCGCATAACCGAAATTTCCCCCCACAGTCGCACCGGCGATCGCACTTCCGAGCACGTACCAGTAATTCAGTTCCCCGCTGCCAGCCAAAAATCCGCCAGCAATCGTAATTGTCTCGCCTGGAAGAGGGACTCCCAGATTTTCTAGCAAAATCCCGAAAAATACAGCCCAGTAGCCGTAATCTCGCGCCAATTGCTGAATAGTCTCTAACGATAAAAACTCAAAAGACATTTCGATATTGCCTTCGTAAACTTTTGCAAAGCTCAATACTTTTATATATTGGCTCGATTCGGCCAATAGTGCAATCTTTCGCTGTGATGAAAAACACACTACACTTGCGATCGCCCGCTCAAGCAAAAACTAACCTTTCAGAGATAATCAATTAATCAGGAATTGTTGCGCTTGCATTCCGATCGAAAGCCAGTCATCTTACTTAATCTACCACAAGTGCGATCGCCTCCGATTATTTAGTCAGCCCGATCGCCTCTTGAAACTTTAGCTGAAATTATTCTGTCTTTTGACAGAAGCAGCAAATCAATTTACTTAGTCGCATTTTACAATCTTAGGGTAACAGTTATGCAATTTCCCAACTTCCACCAACACATCGTGCTTCAGCCTCAAAACTGCCTCGACTCCCAAGCCGGTAGTCTCCTGCAACAACAGCTAGCAGAAATTTTGCCCGATCGCCACAATCTGTGGGTAATTGACATGACTAGCGTCGATTTCATCGACAGTTCGGGGCTGTGCGCTTTAGTCGGCGGGCTCAACGCCGCCCGCCACCGGGGATGTCGCCTCGTCATCTGCAACCTCTCAGCCACAGTCAGGCTAATTTTTGAAATTACTCAACTCGACCAACTCTTTGAAATTTTTGACACTTTCGAGCAAATTATCTCAACAGCAACTCCCGCTTTAGTTGCTTAATAAAAATTCTACTATCTCCCGTTAATTACCCATAATTAGGTTCGTAGTAAGGACGAAGAGTCCTAATTGATTCATCAAGAAAGGACTAAAGTCCTCACTACGAACATAAAGAAGTAATTTGCATATCGTAAATAGGCTTATTTGTCAAGCAATACCAATAACAGACAAATAAATCCGGTACTTGAACGCCGACAGAAGCGATCGCAGGTGCAGCCGGAAAAGGCAAAAGTCGATCGAAACAAATCCTGTCCCCAACGAACCCGAACTGCATCAAATAAGTCGCCGGTGGCGCATTTAAAAGATCCACGAGCAAGCGGAAAGCCAACTCGTACAACTGCTGCCGCCAAACATCAGACAAATGCAGCGGTTGAGAGTAACTCAACTCGCTCGACAACTTGTCAGATTCCCCAGCGATCGCCTCAGCATACAGCGGCCCCTTTGCCGTCAACACCACCGGCAGCCAAAAATTGCCATCGCCGACGGACACTTGTAGTTCCCGAGCCACTCGATCGCGCGCCGCCGCAACATTAGCGCCAAATCGAAACACATATTGACCCGGAAAAACCAGATTGGACGGAACATCCAGCGTCAAAGGGCAAACGATCGCCCCCGAAAGAGCGATCGCGCCAGAATTGAGTTCAGAAACCGCACATATCTCGACTTCAGTTAAAGGATCGGATTGAGCGATCGCAGCCTTGAGGCGATCGGCCGAGCCTTGTTCGTAGCCTGTTACAATCACAACTTTAGGCATTGCCAAAGCTCGGCATTTGAATACCGCGATCGTCCTCAGGATCGACGCTGGGCAGATCCAGGCCCTTAGCCTTGCGGTTGCGTACCGCCAGACGGTAAGTCACGCTCTGTAACTCAGTGTGCAACTGGTTGTTTTCCTTTTGCAGTTGCTGCAACTTTTCCTTAATCGGCTCGATCCGCTCGGCAAACTTCTGGCGGTAAACTCCCGGCAATTCCTGAACCACCTGTTCGAGCATTCTAGAGCGATCGGTCAATTCTTGCACCGACTGTCGCAGTTGGTAAACCTCAGCATCGCGCTCGGCGATTTGTTCTTGATAAAAACCAACTTGCTCTTCCACGGCTTGCAATTGTTCTCGCATCGCCTGCATTTGAGCTTGGTGGCGATCGGAAACTTCCGGCGCCGGGACAAAACTCGAATTTCCCTTGACCAGTCTGAAAAGTTCTTGAGATAACTGCTGCACCAATTGGTCGCGCATTTGCAGCTCTTCGGTGAGACGAGATACCTCTGATTGCAGTTCTTTTGAGCTTACAAGTTTCGTCTGATTCACAATGGCCCTCAGTTTTTACATTATATATTTCTTTAAAATATCTTTACCTTACCTCAGAGGCAAGAGGCACTTGAAAAGTTTTGAACCCGCAGTCGCTAGAGCGATCGGTGACAAATCAACGACCAAGCCCAGTTTAACCCCGATCGGCACCAACATCAGCCGATTTTAGATTTTAGATTTTAGATTTTATAAGGGATTGAAGCGCACACCTACAGTTGCATGATTGCGGTTTGAGTCAAATATTTGGTTAAAAAAACCGCTTTTGAGAGACAAGTTCATCTGTGTGGCCTCGCTTACCTCAGAAACCAGGTTTCTGCGTAGATTTCTTATCCCTGTCGCAAAATTGGTAGAAACCTGGTTTCTAACTACATATCACGATGAGCTTTTTCTGGCAAGAGTGCGAGATCTCCAGTTTACCCGATCGCCGCCGAGAGCACTTTGCCAGCTTCATCCAAGGTGCCGCCAAAACAGATAATTCCGTCCTCGTGACCGGCCATGGCCAGAATTTTGCGATCGGCCAAATTCTCCTCGTCAAAAAGTCTAAACATTTCTAGCGCCATTTGAGGAGTGCCATAGGGTATCTCTTTTCTAGTAGTAGGAATTTTAAACAGCAGTTGCTGCCATAGTTGAGGATTGTGAACGTGAATTATCGCACGCACATCATCTCTGCGAAGGTACAGTGCAGCGTGAGTTAGAGACTCCGACGAAGCTGGTACGGGGCCGCGACAGCCGAGGAAATTTTGTTCTAAGTTAAATTCGGTAACAGTACAATAAAATTCAGGCCCCAGATTTGGCAAGTGTGCCGTCTGGGTGCCTGAAATAATGAACTGACAAGAATTGCCAATTCTGATACTGATGTTACCAAAACCAATACTATTTTCGTAGACGCCTATTAGTCCCCAAGAGTGGAGTCGATCGCGCCAGTCCATCAAATCTGCTATGTTCTCGGCAGCTAAAGGATCTGCCTCTTGCCATTCGCAGCGGTACTTAACGACTCCTTCATCCATCTATTTTTATTCCTAGCAAATCCACGACACACAAGTCAGCTTCTGAGACTTCACCGAAGTTGTCAAACTGTTTTTTTGTCTGCTGCCTTCTGTCGAGAGTGCCTGAGTGCCTTCAATAATTTACATTCCTGTGTCACCGTAATTGGCGATCGACATTAGCAAAAAGTATACTACGCAAGAAGAACAAATTATTCCAAACATCATAAGTCTAGCCTCAACAGGTCATTGCAAAAGTGGAAGGTAAAAACACACGCTTTCAGGCTGGGAGTTTGATTCTTGGCTCTTGCTAGATCGAGTCTCTTATGTGAAACTATCTAACTTCCCTCAACAAGTTATTGCTTGAGATTACAGTATTTCTACTGAGCTTGTTAACCCTCTCAACAATATTTAACGATCGAGTAGTCCTTTATCCGGAAACTTAGGTAAAATCAACCGTACATTTACTTATTTTTTATTATATAGATATTTAAGTGAGCTGAACACAAAATCAAAAAAGTTTACCAAATCAACACAAATGCCAGCCAGTATCAACACAAATGCCAGCCGATCAGGAGTGGTCAATTGCTAAAACCCTTATTCTTATTGCTTTTCCGTGTTTTTATATAACTTAATTAAGTTCTGTTAAGACCGCCCGATCGCCAAAACTAGCTGCAACCATTGCTATTATTTTTTCCCTTTTTTCATATATATCTTTGCTCGCGAAAAGTGAGGTATCTCTGAAACCTTCTTCCTGGAACATCTGCTCGCCCCAAAAAAGCAAGCCGATCGAGCAGTGGCTCGATCGGCTAAACTCTTCTGTGGAGGGCTCGCGCCCGCAGCCCTTTAAATGTGGAAATGATACAAAATGCTGCCGTCGTCTTTAATTTCACAGTTGGCATTAAAGACTTCAGCTTGTTGGTTCAAAAAACGCTGGGCGACATCCGGCGACAGCCGCGTCTCCATCGCAAACCGTACCAGAGTGATTTCGCCGCTGCCTTCCTTGATCAGTCGGTACAAAGCACTTTGGAGCCTTTCGCTCTCTTCTCGCTGAAAAGCTGCTTTGTTCCTCCAATCCGCCACTGAAGGAATCAAACCGCGACTTACCAAAATCGCTAACAGCAGGCCAACTCCCACAATCAGAGGCACAGTTGGATCGCTCGTGGGCGTCGCCACAATTTGTGGCGCTGTAGCGGCGGCCAAACTGCTCACCATTTCTTTTTCCGAGGCTTGCGTATCCGCCATCGCAAGCTGAGTTTTGTTGTAAACGTCTTGCTGAAGCTTCATTTGCTGCAACAGGCGAGCGCGCTCTCTTTCGTATTGGTCGAGTTTTTGCTGAGCTTGTTTCAGGTCTTGAGTGACTTGTGCCAAGCGTTGGTTGAGCGTCTGATTGACTGATTGCCAGCGATATCTGTTAATCAGCCGGCTTTTTTCAACCATGCCCTTCATCAACATATCCGCTGTTTTGATTGCTTGCTGCTGATCGAGCGAGCGATACCCAACAGCAATCTCTAGCGGTTGTTCCGGCTTAGAAATCTGGACGCTAGCATTTTGTCGAACTTGCTGCGGCGACAGTTTAACTGCATCTGCCACGGCTTTGACAACATTATCTGCCAGTAGAACATCCGGAGTCAGTTGCTCTCCCTGCTTGAGAATTGTCGTGCCCGTGCTCGAAAATTTGACTGGCGGATTGTTAGAAGTGAGAGTGCCTTGGGCCATGAATCCGGGTGGCGGAGCTAGGCGGTAGGCAAGGGCCCCTGAAATACCCATAATTACAGCGAAACTGCCTAAGGCAATCCATCTGTACTGATTTGCTGAAGATCTAAAACGTAAATTTCCCATTTTGATAGTCAAGTCATAACTTTCACTTTGCTTGCAGCTAGTCCCAAACCAAAGAGCGATAGTCTCTTTCTTTTGAGTGAAATTGACTGCTGAAAAATTCCTCAGATTGTAACGAAAAGCTCTCAAATCGGCTTTTCAGAGTTGCCAATATTCATGTTCGGAAAAAAGCATCGCAATGCTGTATTTTTTCGTAAATCTAACCTCAGCTTTTATCTTTAGGAATTCTCAGAAAATTACTGGGCGATCGGGATTTGGGAAGTTTGCTGCCACCAGCCGCTCATCGCGAGAGTCTGCTCTCACGAGCTTTGCCGTGTTTGTTGGCACTCAAAACGTTGACCTTTTCGCCTCTGGCAATCCTCCAGTTATTTTACTTCTTGCTGTGCATTTTGCGGAAGCGATCGGGCCAGATGCGTCGTTACTCGATCGCAAATAATAGCACGTCGCAATAAATTTTTGCTTTGGTTTAGGGGCGACGTTAGTTCTGTCGTGGCATTTGGCGAAAGTCTGAGACCTTGCTTGCACTAGATATTTTTTCCGGTCGGCATATTTCTACCCATCACAGTCACAGAAAGTCCAGTAATCGGGTCTACAGACTTGAGCAGCTAAACTCCCGCTTTGAATAACAAACTGCCAATTTTGTTCGATTTTCTCAAATAAGAGCCTGTCAAACAATGAAAAAAACCTTAAATATTCTTCCTAAAAAGTTACCAAGTCAGAATTATACCACGTACCAAGACTCTTTGCTACACATAAAAAAGTTGTGGAGCAGGCCGCGAGACCTACTCCACATCATCATCATCATCATCATGATGATTTGACAAAGGATACGATCGACCGTACCGACGAAAGTTCAGAAGCCGATCGGCAAAATAAGACCCTCGCGGGCCATAACAGCCTTGGGAAAAGCGATTTGCACGTCTTCGGCGATGCGATCGAGAAAATCGTCAGTATGAGCCGGATCGTGGTGAAAAATCACCACCCGTTTCACCCGGGCCTCCTTAGCCATTCTCACCGCTTCCTGCCAAGTCGAGTGTCCCCAACCCACCTTCGGAGACTTGGGGTTGTGATATTCCTCGTCGGTGTACATCGCATCGTAGATCAGCACGTCAGCGTCGAGGGCTAAATTGTACACATTTTCATCTATTCGATCGGGAAAATGTTCCGTATCCGAACAGTAAACAACTGAACGTCCCTGCCAAGTCACCCGATATCCCATAGCAGTATTCGGGTGATTCAGAGAACCAGTTCTAATCTCAATATCGTCCAGCATCATCGTCTGGTTGTGATCGATCTCGTGAAAAGTCAGATCTGCCGGCAAACCCATCAGCGGTACCGGCGAATTGGAGTGCAAAACCCGTTCGACGAAGTGCCGTTTCAGGCAATCTCCATCGGGGGGAATTGCCCCATAAATATCAAAGCTATTGCCGCGAATGAAAGCTGGGGCGAACATTGGGAACCCTTGAATGTGATCCCAGTGATAGTGAGTAAAAAACATATAAGCTTGCACGGGCATTTCTTGCAGCAACTGGTCTCCCAGCATCCGCAAGCCAGTTCCGCCGTCAAAAATCAAGCGTTTTCCACCGACTCGCATTTCCAAACAAGAAGTATTGCCACCGTAGCGAACAGTTTCCGATCCGGGTGTCGGAACACTGCCCCGCACGCCCCAGAACTGTACTACAAAATCATCTATACCTTTTATTGCTTCGGAGGGTTGAGGGCAATCAACGGGATTTGCCACTACAGAGGACAAGCTGATTTCCATTTTAAAATTCAGACTTTAAGGTTCCACATTGTCCGTGATGGCGCAGCAGATGGTCGCACAACACTAAAGCTACCATTGCTTCGACCATTGGCACAGCTCTTGGTAAAACGCAAGGGTCGTGCCTTCCTTTTGCCGCCAGCAGCGTTGCTTCCCCCTCTCGGGTGACTGTGCGCTGTTGCTGGCGAATTGTTGCAGTTGGCTTGAAAGCCGCGCGCAGAATGATATTTTCACCGTTAGCAATGCCACCCTGAATTCCACCGGAGCGATTCGTGACTGTACGAATTTCTCCTTGTTCATCAGTATAGTATTCATCATTATGTTCGCTGCCCAAAAGCAGAGTCCCCGCAAAGCCCGAACCAATTTCAAAGCCTTTGCTGGCGGGTAATGACATAATCGCTTTGGCCAAATCGGCTTCGAGTTTGTCGAATACCGGCATTCCCAGACCTTTGGGTACGTTGCGGGCGACGCATTCGACTACGCCGCCGATCGAATCTCCACTGTCGCGAACTTTTTCGATCAGTTCAATCATTTTAATGGCGCATTCGGCATCGGGACAGCGAACGATGTTGCTTTCTACTTGTTCTAAGGTAACAGTGTCCGGGTCGGCGACGCATTCTAAGTCTTTGATGCGTTTGACGTAGCCGACTATTTCTACGCCTGCTGCTTGTTGGAGAATTTTTTTGGCGATCGCCCCTGCTGCTACTCTACCAATTGTTTCTCTCGCCGACGATCGACCTCCGCCTTGCCAGTTGCGAATTCCGTACTTAGCATCGTAGGTAGCATCAGCATGGGAAGGACGGTAAGTTGTGGCCATTTCGCCATAATCTTGGGGACGAGTGTCTTGATTGCGGACTAAAATGGCGATCGGCGTTCCCAGAGTTTTGCCTTCAAACACACCCGACAGAATTTCGCAGGTATCTGCTTCTTTGCGGGGTGTGGTAATTTTGCTTTGTCCGGGGCGGCGGCGATCGAGTTCCGCTTGAATTTCCGATGGGTCGATCGACACCAGAGGCGGGCAACCGTCAATTACCACTCCCACACCCCCGCCGTGAGATTCCCCAAATGTCGATATCCGAAATAGATGCCCAAAGCTATTGCCCATAATGCTTTTCCCTGAAACTTAATAATTTTTACTTTAACTGGAAGATAGATTTCTCAAATATAGATTTAGCGTATTTTAAAGAATATAGCATTGAGCAGCAGGAGACGGTGATTCGCGCAACGCAGAAGTTCGATCGCAGCGGGGAGGGGGAAAATTGGGAAAGGGGGAGAGGGGGAGATGGGGAGAGAGGGGGGAGGGGGAGATGGGGAGAGAGGGAAAATCTTCCTTCTTCCCTCTTCCTTCTTCCTTCATTTCTAATCTTCGTGTTCTTCAAAAGGATCTCTCAATTCCTTAGCAGGAGGGCCGAAAGCCGTGTAGATCGAGAAACCGGTGATTGCCACCAGACACATACCGAGAGAAATGCCGAGAACTGCTGCTGGTTCCATATTGAGGAGCGATTATGAGTGATCCCCTCTATAATATTACAAAAAATAACAATTCGTCTAAAAGTCTAGTAATTTGAGGCGCGGTACGGTATGGCAGCCTCTGAGTGGGACAGGGAGAGGGGGAGAGTGTCCGAGTGGGGGATCTGAGAAATTGCGATCGCAATTAGCGGTGGAAATATGTCAAACTTTTCTGTAGAGATTCATTGCAGGTGACTTATGGCACAACGGACTTGGTTGGGAGACAGACTCAAACCCCTTAACTCAGAATACGGCAAGGTAGCCCCCGGTTGGGGAACCACCCTATTGATGAGCGTTTTCATTGGACTGTTTTTCGTGTTCTTGTTGATTATTTTGCAAATCTACAACTCTTCTCTGATTCTAGAGAATGTGGACGTTGATTGGTCGAGTCTCGGCCGCTAAACTTTGAGCAGCGAAATTTAAGACTAACAGTAAAAGCTGAGGGTAGAGGAGAAAGGGTAAAAGCTAAGTTTTCCCATTTCCCCTTGCCCTTTCCCGTTAGTGCGTCGGAATTAAATTCTAACTAATTAAACAAATTGCAGGAGAAACAAAATGAATATTTTTGGCATTGGCTTGCCGGAAATGGCAGTAATTTTCACCATCGCGCTGTTGGTATTCGGCCCGAAAAAGTTGCCAGAAATTGGTCGTAGTTTCGGGAAAGCACTGCGGAGTTTTCAGGATGCTTCGCGGGATTTTGAGTCGGAGTTTACGCGGGAAACGAAGCAGTTAGAAGAAGCAGTCGCAATCAAAAAGCCGGAACCGGAAAAACTCGCGGCTGTTAAGGAAGATAGCACAGACATTTAAATGAACAACACTCAGAAGTCGGAAACTCCAGCAGAGTTGGTGATTCCCCAGCTAATTGTAGGTTTGGGGAATCCAGAACCAAAGTACGATCGCACGCGACACAATATCGGCTTTAATGCAGTAGATGCTTTGGCTCAAGCTTGGCAGATTTCGCTGTCGGAAAATCGCAAATTTCAAGGCATATTCGGCGAGGGAAATCGGCCGCGCGGACAGAAAATTCGGTTGCTGAAACCGCTGACGTACATGAATCTGTCGGGCCAATCGATTCGGGCGGCTGCGGATTGGTACAAAATACCTGCGCCTGCTGTGTTAGTAGTGTACGACGATATGGATTTGCCGATCGGGAAAATGAGAATGCGCCTAGCCGGTTCAGCGGGCGGGCACAACGGCATGAAATCCACAATTTCTCATTTGGGGACAGACAAATTTCCCCGATTGCGGATTGGCATCGGCAAACCTCAAAGCGATCCTGCTAAAAATGATAAAGATACGATTTCCTTCGTATTAGGAAAATTTTCCTCAGAGGAAAGTCAGTTAGTAGAGAAGATGCTGAAATTGGTTGTAGAGGCGATCGAGCTAAGTCTGCAACAAGGAATAGAAAAAAGCATGAGTCTCTACAACAATCGTACCATTATAGAAACAAACGCGGAAACAAAAAGGTGAGTTCGAGACGTTTGCCTGAAACTACAGCCCATGTCCGAGTTACGGGTCAATCTTGGCTAAAAGGCACGCTTGAAGGTGAAGTGACTGCCGGCAGTTTTGAGTGGCACTTTCAATGGCGTTTTCGGGAAGAAAAAACACTAATTCTGGAACCTTCTCAGGGTAGGGCATTGATTCAGGAACCGCTGCACCGTTTTTTAGAGAAATGGGATTATCAGCTTGAACCAGGGGGCGATTATTCGTTTACGGTTCGGGCTGAATTTTGAGATTTTTGCGATCGCAGATGAACGTGGATTAACATTGTTTAAATCCTGTTCATATTAATTCAATCTTTTTTGATCCTTGACACATTATGCTAAATCTAGCATAATATAATTGTGGGCATAAAATCATTAAACATAGCAGCCGCCAAGACGGTTAGGACGTTGTTAATGGATCAAACCATCGCTTTGATTGCATTTTACTTTTTAATTGGTAGATAGTATGTATAGAAAAATATCTAAATTATTCTATAAATGACACAGCCATCACTCAAAACGGTTGTATGGATCGGAAGTTCTTTGAAAGATTTTAGAGGATTTCCTGAAGAGGTACATGACATCATGGGCTATGCTCTATATCTAGCACAAACAGGAGATAAATACGAATCTGCTAAACCTCTCAAAGGATTTGGAAGTGCCAAAGTTTTGGAAATTACCGATGACCATGATGGGGATACCTATAGAGCCGTTTACACCGTAAAATTTGCAGATACAGTATATGTTTTGCACGCTTTTCAGAAAAAATCAAAAAAAGGAATTGCTACACCACAACAGGATATTACCTTAATCCAAGAAAGACTAAAACGAGCTCAAGAGCATTACGAAGAGTTCAAGAATAAGTAGCGGTGAAAATAAGTAGTAATAGCAGTTAC
The DNA here is from genome assembly GCF_020737885.1 of Microcoleus sp. PH2017_34_RAT_O_A. NCBI lineage: Bacteria > Bacillati > Cyanobacteriota > Cyanophyceae > Oscillatoriales > Microcoleaceae > Microcoleus > Microcoleus sp. PH2017_34_RAT_O_A. Next base: position 13,353 of record NZ_JAEQDD010000040.1, read on the forward strand.
TTATATTTCTAAATAAGCTGGAAATTAACCGCTACTGTTGTAGAGATAACCAAGACAATATAAAAAGGAGATAATCGTGAGTAAAGAGATCGATATTCAAGTTAGTAGTGGTAATATATTTGCGGATTTGGGTATGCCTAATGCTGATGAAATGCTGATGAAGGCTGAACTGGTGCGCCAGATAAATGAGATAATTACTCAAAGGAAACTGAATCAACTTCAAGCAGCACAAGTATTAGGAATTGACCAGCCCAAAGTTTCAGCCTTGATGAGAGGGAAACTGACAGGTTTTTCTACAGAAAGGTTGTTTCGGTTTTTGAATGCTTTAGGGTGCGATGTACAAATTGTAGTGAAGCCAAAGCTAAAATCACCTGAGATTCCTGGAATTAGTGTTGTCACTATCTGATGTCGGAAAAGCAGGCGCAGTTGCTTCTCGGTAAGCGCCACAATAATACATCGTTAAAACTGCCTTGTAAGCCCAGTGATTTGGCGGCACATCGGTAAAAGGATTTGGCAAAGTTTCCGCGCGATTCTGTACGCAAGCATTCAGGATTTGTTCGCGGGTTGGCTGGACTTGAACTAAAGAATTACTGGGCTTTATTGGTGCAAGCTTTTGTGCTTTTGCGGGAGATGAACAACAGGCACTAACTAGCAGTACAAATGCGGCAACGATTCTGATTTTAAGCATCTAATTACTTTTTGTGCGACAATAGATCCTAACTTCCACTGCATTCCCTGAAAACTATGCCGAGTCCTATTCTCCGCAATCGTTATCAAACGATCAAAGACTTGGGACAAGGCGGTTTTGGCGACACATACTTAGCCAAAGATTTAGACTTACCCGGACATCCCCACTGCGTTGTCAAACATCTTCAGCCGAAACACCCCAATCCTGCTATTTTACCAGCTAAACGCTTACTCGACAACGACAGCAACGGTTTTCGAGTTGTGTGTGTGACTCCGTGGACTTCTTAGCCCTTTTCCCCTTTACTCTTCTTTCTTTTTCCCTCTCGCACGTAGCGCTAAAAATATGTTTTTTCAGATTCACCGCCGAACAGATTATAATTAGAAATATTGATTTTTATCACGAATAGTCCCATAGGAGATTTATAAAATGAATAACCTATTAGCAGAAACTTTTGCCACTGTCTCTCAACTACCCGAAGCCGAACAAAATGTCATAGCATCCTTAATTTTAGACAAGATATCAGCACCGAGTGTCGCGCCTTTCCTCATTTCCCAATCAGACATCGAAACCCTAGAAAAATCATACATTTTCCGAGACAAGACAGAAGTCATTGACTTTATTAACAAATATCCGTTTTTACTTCCCGTTGTGCTAGAAGCACCGGTTCAGATTAGCCATTATTTTCCCGAACAAAAACTATTACTTCAAGTCATCAATGACCCCGAAATTCCTAACTATATTCATCTGGTTCTCTCAATCATCTTAACAGACCTCGCTCCCGATGAAGCAATGGATAAAGAAGATGAATTGCGTAAAAATTGGTCTCGGGGATTATCCCATGAAATTCGGGAGAACTTTTATACGATTTTGGAATATACTGATGAGTTTTGATTGGTCGCAATATCTAAATTTAGCAAAAGAACTTGCTGGTCAAGCAACTATTCCTGCTGAACAGGAGGCGCGATTGAGGGATGCTATCAGTCGTTCCTATTATGCTGCTTTTATCTTAGCGCGGAACTATTTGCGAGATAAACAAGGTCATTCCCTGCCAAAAACCAGCGATATTCACCGCTATGTTTGGCAAGAATTTGATATTAATCCTGACTCAAGATGTCAATTAATCGCCGATAATTTAGCAGTGCTGCGCCGATATCGAAATCAAGCAGACTATGACGATAATTTTCCCTTATTATCTGCGATTGCTAGTATTGCGATCAAGCGTTCTCAAGAAATAATTTCTAACCTAAGTAGTCTCTAAATATCAATTTAATTTGGTAATGCTTTTTTGCTGTAGTCCGGTTTGTTGCTTCATCAGCCGATGGAGTCATGGATCAAAATATCGCCCTTACGCACTAACAACCGTAGCTTGACCTTTTACTACCTTAGCTAAGATTGCCAAAATATTCGGCACCACAGGCTTCAAATCTGCCAAACAGAGCAATTACTTGCTCCCTAGTTACAGTGGGAAATCCATCTAAAAAATCATCAATTGACTCTCCGGCTTCTAAATAGTCAAAAAGTGTTTGGACAGGAACCCTAGTGCCAATAAAAACAGGTGTTCCGCCCATGATTTCACCAGAAATACTAATTATCTGAAAATTCTGAGACATAAGCCTAAGTAGTTGTAGGGTGTGGATCCTGCGATAAATTCCTAACTCAATCCCAACAATCTCATAGCGACGCACCTGATGGATATATTACAAACCTTTGGATTGTTCGGACATCCGCCGCATTCCCACAGCCAATGTACCTAGAAACAATAGCCCGATCGCACCAGCCAACGGATTGCCGTTAATTCCTGTCACCCAATCCGGGACAGAGCCAGAATATCGCACTAACTCTCCGACGTTAATTATATAGTATCCCCAGACTAAACCTGCATGAATCCCGATCGACAAACCCAGCCTATCTTTGCTCTCCTCTCCTTTTAGGACTAATTTCAAATAATAATTCAGCCCGGTATAAGCAGACATCAAACTCCAGAAAGAAATTCATGTGTCCTAGAATTAATGGAGCATTCCTGTCTTTTGTCCAAGCAAAAGCTAAATCCACTGGAGGAAAGCGCTCAATGTTCGCCCTCAATACCAAAGCCCGCGCCTCAAACCTAGCCAAATTGCCTCCTAATGGAACAGAAAGTGTTTGACGTTCCCAAATTGCTCCTAATCTTAATCCCATTTCGTAGGGCAATACGTTAACACTAGAACCTGTATCTAGCAAGCCTGATGCACTTAAAGAGCAATTCTGATAAGTTAAAGTTAGTGGCAAGTAAGGCAATGTACTTAATGCACCCAGTTGCGGATCGATTTCGGTAAACGCAAATCTGACTTTATCAACCATGTTTTACTGCTTTTTCTTCTGATAATGCCTTTGCTAATACAGCAGCGGCTTCAAAAGAGTTGTAGGAATTAGTGCTAGATACTTTGCCTTGCTCTTCTAGCGGAACTATACCTGATTCTTGGAGTAATTCTGATACGATAAAATGCAGTAGTAAAAGTTTGTCAGTGTGAGGCAAATCTTTGACGAGTGGTAGAAGTTCAGCAAGCTGCATAAAAATTTCCCCAGGTTGGTTGTAGAGTATGGTCTGATATATTATGCCATTTTCAAGAATTGATTAATCCGATCGCCCTTTGGACTGTTCCGACATCTGTCGCATTCCCACAGCCAACACGCTCAAAAACAATAGCCCGATCGCACCAGCCAACGGATTGCCGTTAATTCCAGTCACCCAATCCGGGACAGAGCCAGAATATCGCACTAACTCTCCGACGTTAATTATATAGTATCCCCAGACTAAACCTGCATGAAGCCCGATCGACAAACCCAATCGATTTTGACAACTTCGCTTTGCCAAAACCAGGATCAAACCCAGCAACAACAGCCCCGGAAACTGAGGCCAAGTCCGCAGCATTGCCTCCACGGGTTTGATAAAATGAGATAGGGCAAACACCAGACTGTTCGCCCGCACAGACATCGGATAACTGTAATCCCGCTGCAACTCGTCGAACAACCAACCCCGGAATACCAACTCCTCTGCAAAACCCACTCCCAGGGCGCTTAATAGCCCTTCTGCGATGATTCTCGGCAAATTATGAGAATTTTGCCATGCGACAAAGCCGAGCAGCCCTTGCACAAAAAATAGGGTGAAAGTAATCGAAATGCCGATCGCCAATCCCGTCAAAAGCTCAAAACCGTTTTGTCGCGTATTTACTAAACCATAACTTTTGAGCAATTGCGTTTGTCTGTAAACCTGTTTTCCCCAGCGCGGAAGTAGCAACAAAAACTCGGTAAACAGCAATCCCATTGTCAGAATGGTTGCTAGGTTACTATCTTTAACTAAGAGATAAATTGGTACGGCTAGCGGTAGCCAGATTGCTGCTAAGATTAAGAGGAAAATTATTACACGTAATGGAAATGGATAACTGGCTATTATTTGGAGGCGGTTAATCATTGTTGTAAATTAAACAAGTTTTACATGATATCTGTAGGGACACAGCATTGCTGTGTCCTTACCAGGATGAGGACACAGCATTGCTGTGTCCATACCCGGATTATAAACACGCCATTGCCCTACCCCTAATGTACAAAGCCCACAGAAAAAGCTAGAATAGCATCATATCGGTAGAAACTTTAAGTAAAGCAAAGCTATAACATCAGGTAACAATGACTGAAGTATCGGATTTTTCAAATGTCGATCGCGAATTAGACGACACAATATTAAGCTTCGCAGACATTCAAGCAGAACTAAACCTGCGCCGCGCCAAAGATGCTCTGCGAGATATAGTAGAAAATCTCGATTTGACAGCACAAGAGCGAACTGGACTGGAGCCGGAAATTGGCGGCTTGGAAACCATGCTCGACAAGCTAGAGCGCGCTTGCGTGCAAATCGCTGTGTTTGGGATGGTAGGAAGGGGAAAATCTTCGGTTTTGAACGCGCTTTTGGGTCAAAATGTGTTTGAAACGGGCCCGACTCACGGGGTGACTCGCACCACAACTATTGGCCAGTGGGATGTCGGAGATGGTGTTGATGATGATTTACCCGATAGACTTTCGCCGGTTATTTACCGTTTGTCGCAAGTAGAATTAATCGATACTCCGGGAATTGATGAAGTTGACGGCGAAACTCGCGAACTTTTAGCCCGTCGCGTCGCGCAACAAGCCGATTTGATTTTGTTTGTGGTGGCTGGCGATATTACAAAAGTAGAATACGCAGCACTTTCGCAGTTGCGGGAAGCCGGAAAACCGATGTTATTAGTGTTTAATAAAATTGACCAGTATCCCGATGCAGACAGGCTGGCAATTTATCATAAAATCCGGGACGATCGCGTGAGAGAATTGCTATCTCCCGATGAAATTGTGATGTCGGCGGCTTCACCTTTGACAGCGCAGGCGGTGCGCCGTCCCGACGGAAGTATGGGAGTAAAAATGACGCGCAGTTTACCACAAGTACAAGATTTAAAATTAAAAATTTTGGAGATTTTAGACAGAGAAGGTAAATCTTTGGTGGCGCTGAATACGATGCTCTGTGCGGGGGATATTAACGAGCAGTTGGTGCAGCGAAAAATGGAGATTCGCGATGATGCTGCTAACCGGATTATCTGGAATGGGGTAATGACTAAAGCTGTGGCGATCGCCCTGAATCCAATTACAATAGTTGATATTCTCAGCGGGGCGGTAATTGATGTGGTGATGATATTAACTCTATCTAAAGTTTACGGCATTCCGATGACCGAAGCGGGGGCGGTGGAATTGCTGCAAAAGATTGCGATTAGTATGGGGGGAATTACTGCGGGGGAATTGTTAGCGAATTTTGGCTTAAGTTCTTTGAAAGGATTGCTGGGTTTGGCGACGCCGGCGACGGGTGGTTTGGCTTTGGGGCCTTATGTTTCTGTGGCTGTGACTCAAGCTGCAATTGCTGGGGTTTCTTGCTACGGAATTGGTCAAGTTACTAAGGCTTATTTGGCTAATGGTGCTTCTTGGGGTGATGATGGGCCGAAGGCTGTGGTGAGTAAGATTTTGGCTTCTTTGGATGAGGATTCTATTTTAAATCGGATTAAGGATGAATTGCGCGCTAAGTTGAATTTGGGAAGTGTGGAAAAACAGCAATCTTAGTAGTCAGTAGTCATTAGTCAGTAGTCAGTAGTCATTAGTCATTAGTAAAAAGAAGTAATTATGAAATAACAAACACCAATTCCCAATGCCCGATGCCCGATGCCCGATGCCCGATGCCCAATTCCCAATATTATGTTATTAACTATCTCCACAACTCGCGTCCCTGCTACGGATTTAGGCTATTTGCTGCACAAACATCCCGATCGCCTTCAATGCTTCCCGATGACTTTCGGACAAGCCAGCGTGTTTTATCCTGAAGCAAATGCAGACAAGTGCACGGCAGCTTTGCTGTTAGATGTCGATCCGGTTGGTTTGGTGCGCGGTAAGACCAAATCGGGCGATCGCCCTTTAGAACAATACGTCAACGATCGCCCCTACGTAGCCTCATCCTTTCTCAGTGTCGCCCTCGCCCAGGTCTTCCGTACCGCCCTATCCGGGCGCTGCAAAGACCGTCCAGAACTCGCAGAAACTGCCATTCCGCTGACAGTTAAGCTGTCGGTTTTGCCCTGTCGCGGGGGCGAGAAGTTCCTGCGCCAAATGTTTGAGCCGCTGGGCTATCAAGTCGCAGCAAAACCGCTGATTCTTGACGAACAATTTCCCGAGTGGGGCGCGAGTCCTTACTTTGCTGTGGAACTGCAAAATACAGTGCGGTTGGCGGATTTGTTGAGTCATCTTTATGTACTAATTCCTGTCTTAGATGACGATAAACATTATTGGGTGGGCGATGATGAAATCGAGAAGTTATTGCGTCACGGCGAAGGTTGGTTGAACTCGCATCCCGCCCGCGAACAAATTGCCGATCGCTATTTGAAACGCCAGCGCCGTTTGACTCGCCTTGCTGTGGCACAATTAGCAGAAGAAGATAATCTTGACTGCGATGCAAGCGAAGTTTCTCGTGCTTTAGAAGAGGAAGTTTTAGAACAGCGAATTAGCCTCAACGAACAACGTTTAGAAGCTGTGATGACTGTTTTAAAAGCCCGCGGTGCTCAGCGAGTGGTAGATTTGGGCTGCGGTGAGGGAAAACTGCTGCGATTGCTTTTAGCCGAAAGTGCGATCGCCCAAATTACCGGAGTCGATGTGTCTTTTCGGGCGTTGGAAATCGCTAAGGAACGATTGCAGGTCGATCGCTTTTCTCCGGCACAGCAATCTCGCTTACAATTGATCCAAAGTTCCCTGATTTATCGGGACAGCCGCTTGACTGATTTTGACGCAGCAGCGGTGATTGAGGTGATCGAACATCTCGATTTAGAACGGTTGGCTGCTTTTGAACGGGTTTTGTTTGAGTTTGTGCGGCCGAAATTTGCGATCGTCACAACTCCCAACGTTGAGTACAATGTTCGGTTTGAAAACTTGCCGGCGGGTAAATTTCGCCACCGCGATCACCGCTTTGAGTGGACGCGCGCAGAGTTTCAGACTTGGGCGAATGGGGTGGCTGAACGGTTTGGTTTTAGGGTGGAGTTTCGATCCGTTGGATCGGAGGATTTAGCACTTGGTTCGCCTACACAAATGGCAATATTTGCTTTGATAGAATAACTGCTACAGTTTTTTGTGCTTACAATGTAGTTAAACTTGGAAAAAGGCAGGCTTCAGCTATGAGCAAATCTATCCAAACCCAGATAATTAAAGTCGATCGGTCTCAAGGAATTCGCATTCCTAAATCTTTATTAGAGCAAATTGGTATTAGTGAAGCAGTAGAAATCGAAGTTCAGGGCGATCGAATCGTCATTCGTGCAGCTATAAAACCGCGTGCTGGTTGGGAAGAAGCGTTCGCAAAAATGGCCGAACAACATGATGATGTCCTGCTTGATGATGTCATAACTACTGAGTGGGAGGAGAATGAGTGGCAATGGTAGTCAAACGTTTTGATGTTTTTTTAGTTAATCTCGACCCCACTGTTGGCAGTGAAATTAAGAAAACAAGACCTTGTTTAGTGATTTCACCCGATGATATGAACAAGCGCATTTCCACTGTCATCATTGCTCCAATGACAACGAAGGGGCAAGCATATCCCAGCCGGATAGCTTGTAATTTTCAAGGCAAAGATGGACAAATTATCCTGGATCAAATTCGGACTGTTGACAAAAATCGATTAGTTCAATATCTCGGTAAAATCAGCGCTGACGAACAAAAAGCTGTTTTAGATATTCTGGCGCAGATGTTTGCTGAATAATATTATTAAACCATGAAAATTACAATTCCCGAACTATCTTTAGTCCTGCTCATCGGTGCATCGGGTTCCGGCAAATCTACCTTTGCGCGCCAGCATTTCCAACCGACAGAAATCATTTCATCCGATTACTGCCGCGGCCTGGTTTCCGACGACGAAAACAATCAAGCGGCTACCGCTGATGCTTTTGAAGTGCTGCATTTAATCGCTGCTAAACGTCTGGCTGCGGGTAAATTAACTGTGATTGATGCTACGAATGTGCAGCCAGAAAGTCGCAAACCGCTGTTAGAATTAGCCCGAAAATATCATTGCTTTTTAGTAGCAATTGTGCTGGATTTGCCCGAAAAATTGTGTGCCGATCGCAATCAACAGCGTCCAAACCGCAATTTTGGCAGTCATGTCATTCGCCGCCACGTTCAAAATTTAAGACGATCGCTCCGAAATCTCGATCGCGAAGGCTTCCGCTACGTTCACATCCTCCGTTCCCCAGAAGACATCGCAGCAGCCCAAATCGAGAGACAACCGCTGTGGAACAACCGCAAACAGGACACAGGCCCCTTTGACATCATCGGTGACGTTCACGGATGCTGCGGCGAATTGTCACAATTGCTGCAACAGTTGGGCTATCAAATTGTCGAACCATCCAGCGCATCTGGCTTTTGGGATTATCCCACCTACGCCCATCCAGAAGGTCGTAAAGCCGTGTTTTTGGGCGATTTGGTCGATCGAGGCCCGCGCATTCTCGACACTCTCAAACTCGTCCGCAACATGGTAGCAGCATCAACCGCTTTGTGCGTCCCCGGAAATCACGACATCAAATTATTGCGAAAACTCAGCGGCAAAAATGTCAAAATCAACCACGGACTCGAACAAACCTTAGCAGAAATTGCAGATTTACCCGAGGAATCGCGCGAATCAGCAGTTAGTCAAATTAGCCAATTTCTAGATAGTTTAATCGGACATTACGTCCTCGACGGCGGCAAATTAGTCGTCGCCCACGCCGGAATGAAAGCAGAACTTCAGGGACGCGCATCCGCCCGCGTTCGAGATTTCGCATTGTACGGAGAAACCACAGGCGAAATCGATGAATTCGGCTTACCAGTCCGCTACAATTGGGCCGCAGAATATCGAGGTCAAGCTGCTGTTGTTTACGGACATACCCCGATTCCCGAAACAGAATGGTTGAACAATACTGTTGATATTGACACAGGCTGCGTTTTCGGCGGCAAGCTAACAGCTTTGCGGTATCCTGAAAGAGAATTTGTCAGCGTTCCTGCTGCGATGATTTACTGCGAACCAGCCAAACCGATCGCATTTCCATCCATTGCAACTCCAGATAACAGTTTTCCCGCCACAAATCTCACCGCCCAACAGCAGTTTGATGACGTGCTGGATATTGCCGACGTGCTCGGAAAACGCATGATTTCAACCAGGCTGCAACGTAACATAACAATTCGCGCAGAAAATGCGATCGCAGCCCTGGAAGTAATGAGCAGATTTGCCGCCAATCCCAAATGGCTGATTTACTTACCGCCCACCATGTCTCCCGCTGCTACCTCGAAAGAACCCGGACTTTTAGAACATCCAGCCGAAGCCTTTAACTACTACCAACAACAGGGCGTATCAACAGTTGTCTGCGAAGAAAAGCACATGGGTTCCCGTGCAGTTGTCATTGTTTGCCGCGATGAATCGGCCGCTAAACGGCGCTTTGGGATTTCCAACAACAGCATTGGCATTTGCTACACCCGTACTGGTCGCCATTTCTTCGATAATTCTACCTTAGAAATAGAGTTTTTAACGCGGGTAAATCGCGCTCTTTCTACCAGCAATTTTTGGGATAAATTTAAAACCGATTGGGTGTGTTTGGACTGCGAATTAATGCCTTGGTCTGCCAAAGCTCAAGGTTTATTGCAAGAACAATATGCTGCCGTGGGGACCGCATCCCGTCACGGGTTTGCAGAGGCAATTCAGCAGCTAGAACAGGCGAAACAGCGGGGAGTTGAAGTTAATTCTGTGTTGGCTAGCTACCGGGAACGAGCCGATTTAGCCGATCGCTATGTCAATGCCTACCAGCGCTACTGCTGGCCCGTGAAATCCATCTCCGACCTCAAGTTAGCGCCTTTCCACATCTTGGCAACCGAGGGAAATGTTCACACCGATCAGAATCACTGCTGGCACATGGAACAGATAGCAGAAATCTGTAATTTTGACCTAGAATTGCTGTTAGCTACTCAATACAAAGTAGTTAGAATTGCCGATCTTGACAGTCAATTTGCAGGGATTCAATGGTGGGAAAAAATGACTGAGGCTGGGGGCGAAGGGATGGTGGTTAAACCGATGGAATTTATTGTGAACAATAGCAAAGGACTCGTACAGCCTGCGATCAAATGTCGCGGTAAAGAGTATTTGCGAATTATTTACGGCTTGGAATATTCTTTGCCGGAGCATTTAGACAAATTGCGATCGCGCGGGCTTTCCGGGAAGCGTTCTTTAGCTTTGCGAGAGTTTGCTCTCGGTGTAGAATCGTTGGAGAGATTTGTGGCTGGTGCTCCGTTGAGGCAAGTTCATGAGTGCGTTTTCGGAGTTTTAGCGATGGAGAGCGAACCTGTCGATCCGAGGCTGTAATCTGAAGGTTGGATGCGCTTAGGAATGAGAATGAAATAACTTATAATCTTTATTGTTCTTGTGGGATGGGCGTCCCGCCCGTCCAGAAAAGACGGGCGGGACGCCCATCCCACTTTTAAGAGTGTAAATTATTTAATTTGCGATCCTTATTGCTCATTCATTTCTCCCTACTAATCGCTCAACTTCCGATGTCGATAAATTCATCATTTGTGCAACTTGCTCTAAATTCATTTCCGATTTTAACAGTTGAGAAACGAGCGATCGCAAAGCTGATTCTGCCGCCAGTCGTGCTTGTTGTTCGGCCAGCCGTGCTTGTTGTTCGGCCAGCCGTGCAGAATGTTCTGCCCGCCGTTCTTGTTCTGATTGCTGATAAGTCTTCAGAAACTCTCCTGTTTGAGGATTTCTAAACCTTAATTCTCCAGAAACTAAGTGCAATTCCAGTCCCAATACTTCGCTGTACAGCCACAGCGTATCGAAGGCGATATTATTGACGGGAATCGGCTCGTACTGGTTGTTTACTAAACGCACTCCTTGCAATATCGGATTCAAATAATCCCCAGACGGATCGTACTGGAAGTATTCCCTGACTCCCAAACTTCGATAAGTTTCTGGTTTAATTTCTTGATCTACCTCTTGAGTTGTTTCTGAGGTTATTTCTAAGACAAACTGCGGTGCTATCCCTGCTTCTTTCCATATTTTATAGTTATCTCTCTGGCGTTTTCTGACTCCAAATACTACATAAATGTCGGGAGCAACTACTGCTGATTTGTTTCCTTCTTCGTAATACACGAAAGAATTTGCTGACACATAGACATCCGATCGCCCTTGAAAGTGCTGCTTCAGAGCTTCCACGCCGTAAGTCATGTAATCGCGCGTGATGTCACTTTCCGCCATCGGTTCTCCGTCGCTGCTGGGATATTCTATTTCTTCTTCGATTTGTTGAGTTAAAACTGTCACGGTTTAAGTCTCCTCAATTCTCGCTGATCTTATTTTAGCAGGTTCGATAAATTTAACCATAAAAAAATGACGTTTGTTAAGGACAAACGCCATTTTTTACCGATCAATTAGACTTACAAACGCGGCGTCTTATCTTGTTTAAACGACGCCAGCCATCCGCGAAGTTCGTCGGCCGCAATCTCGCGCCCGCCCAAACCAAAAGCTAGAGCAATCCCAACGGCGATCGCCCCGAGCAACAGCCCGAAAGCCAAATTCACAATATCGCTGCCAATGCCCATCTGTTGCAGCGCCAAGGCTCCAACAAAAGCAATCACCGCGATTCGAGCCGTTTGGCCCAACAGCCGCGCTTGGCGAGTTCCAGAGCTAGCAATCAAACTAAACGCCAGATTCGCCAAATACAAGCCGATCGCAAATACCACCAAACCAGACAGCACCCTACCTGCAACCAGCACAATACCGCTAACAATCGCAGTCAGCGCTGGAATCTTCAGCACGTCGGTAGCCGCCACCACAGCAAACAGCATGATGCCTACCTGCACCACAATGCCGACAAATTGCGAAGGCGTGCGTGCCGCAACATCCGGTTCCTGAAGTACGGTTGCGTCGGGATCCGTCGAACTCGACGACGGTAGTCGCAGCGGCTGTTTCGGCTGCATTCCCAACCAAGAAAAGACATTGTTAAAGCCAATTCCCGTCAAGATATTCGTCACCAAATCGCCGATCCAGCGCCCCAAAAAGTAAGCAACCGCGAGAATTATCGCTGCTGTAAAAATGTTGGGAAGCGCGCCCAGAATCGTATTGAGCATCGCGATCGCCGGCAAGGAAATCGCTTGGATGTCCAAAGCATTCAAAGCTGCGATCGCCGTAGGAATCAAAATCAACACATAGACAATTGTGCCGATAATCCACGACAGCGATTGTCCGCCCGAACTCCGGGAAATGCCAAACCGAGCGCCCAAACTGTCCGCGCCAGCAGCAGCCAGCAGATTCGTAACAATCCGCTGCACAACTTGAGCCAGCAGCCAGCCCACAAACCCAATCAGCACAGCTTCCAGAATCTTCGGAATTGCCGCCAAAATTTGGTTCAGCAAATTATTCACTGGCAGCAGAGCCTGCTGTAAATCCAGCGATTCGAGAACCAACGGCAAAAACAGCAGAAAAATGAACCAGTACAGCGCATTTGCCAGAGTATCGCTCAGCAGCAAAGGAGTCTCGGTGGGTGCAGTACCCACTTGCTGGTTCAAGCGCTCGTCTACGCCAAAAGTCCGCATCGCCCGCGACAAGGCTAATTTGGCAACTGTCGCCACCACCCAAGCAATCCCCAAGAAAATTAGGGCTTTAGCCAACTTCGGCAAAGCACCAGCAATTTGGTTGAGAAAAGTATTCAGCGGTTGCGAGACAGCCGTGAGATTCAGCCTGTTGAAAAAGGCAACTAGGAAAAAGATAAAAATGATCCAGAATACCGCACCGGAAATCCATTTTTCCACTTGCGGCGATCCTTCTCCTTCCGGGCGCCCGGTAATCCAAGCAGCCAGTCGGTTGTCGATCGTCGTTTTCTTGAGCAATCCGCCGACTAAAGATGAGACGAGGGCTGATACGATCAAGCCAATTAGCAGGATGCCGATCGCCCAGACGAGATTTTCAATGTCTTTGCCCGCAAATAGATTGTTTAATCCCCGCTCCGCTTCTGAGAGCGGATTCGGGGCTACCTGGGCCTGTGCCAAGATTCGATCGGACACAACCGCCATTGGGCCCGATATCGGTTGAGTTATTTCTTGCCAAGTTTCATTCATTGTTTTTTCAGGTTAAGGTCAGATTTGACAAGGAAAATAAGAAACTGTAAGAATACGCTTCTAGCTTGCAGGTTCTCATGTCAATTCGTCAAGTTTTCGAGCAATCCATTGAAATTCGCGCTGCTGCTACGTTGGTGGAGCGCTGTATAGTCGATCGCACTTTAATGCACAAATGGCTCAATCCGCTGCTGCGTTGCGATCCAGAGGGCGAATGGGATACTGCTGTAGGAAGTCGCAGTTTATTTATCATAAAAATTCCCGTTTTGCAACCCACTTTAGAGAGTGTTGTGTTGGAGCGACAACCCGGTTTAATTGTATGGGGGTTCGACGGATATTTCAAAGGATGCGATCGCTGGGAATGCCAGCCCCAAATCCAAGGGACTCTCTTGATTAACCGCTTTGAATTTCAAATTCCCAATCCTTTAATTAGATTTGGATTCAATCGCTTTGCAGCCCCTTGGACGCAAAAAGATATGAAAAGCCAACTGCGCCGGCTCAAACGGGTAGCCGAGCAATTATCTCAAGAAATTGGCAAGGTGTAATGGGGAATTGGTAATTGGGTAATGGGTCATCGGTAATGGCTGAAAAGTAAGAGATAATAGGAAAAGAAAGCACCAATTCCCTATGCCCTATGCCCTATGCCCTATGCCCTATGCCCCATTCCCCATTCCCCATTCCCCATTCCCAATCCAGAGCAAAATGATTTACTTCCCAGCCCCCGATGATGAGTTGGGCTGACAAATCATTTGTCTTGCTTGACCAGCCGTACTTTGCAAACCCGGGGAATTCTGATACATAGCTTGCAAATCTTGGATATCTTTAATCACTCGCTGGTAGATAGCCATAGCTTGATTGCCATCAACTTCTAAAGCCGGAGGAGTGTAATTTTGCATCACTTCCATCAGGGATAGTTTGCCATCTTTGGAAGCTGCAACCAAAGCATCGCGCAGTGCCGGCGCGCTTTGTGCCTTTGTAGCCGGGGTATAAGCAACCTCACCCAATTGCTTGAAAACAATTTCCCCAAAATAAGTATTTGCCAGCCGCGAAACCATTTGGGGATCTAAAGCCACTTCTCGCGTTAATATTTCGCGCACCGATTCGGGAGTTTGTTTCGCAAGACTCAAAACACTTTGCAGTTGAGATGATGGTTTGCCGGTTTGTGCAAAGCTTTGCAAATCGCTCATTGGTAAAGTTACGTCAACAGCACCGTATTTTACGGTAACTTTGTCTAATGCAAAGGCTTTGCTACTGCTCAGCAATACTGTACTTGTTCCCACCAAAAGCGCCAAACCTAATGATAAAGACTTTGAGATTCTTTTGGCTAAATGGGCTGACTGCGGTTGCATTCCGTTAAGATAACCTTGTTGAAACTTAAAGTTCATGAGTTTATGCCTCTTTACGTCAAAATACTTTTTCGTTCGATCGAATGCCCAGGTATCAGTCGGGAAAGTGGATTCAGAAGTTCCGTAAATGACCTAGGTATTATACAGTCATGTCAAGCCAATTGAACCTATCAAAAGATAGGTGTTAATTCATAATTTATATGTTATACTCCGATTTTTGACAATTTTATATACCTTTGCAAAACTTATAAAAGCGAGATTTGGCGATCGCCCTGTAACTATATAGATTGTCGGTTTCACCTGTGATGTTGTGCGAGCCAATAGCTGCAACCTTGACTAGCGATCGCAAATTTAAGTTTAGTTTTGGTCGAGCCTTTCGAGCAATAGGCGAATTCTAGCAGCATCCTCAGCATTCGGAGCATTGGTAATGTATAGTTCCAAATCGTGCCGCGCCTCGGCCAAGCGCCCCAGTTGATAATAGAGAATTCCGCGATCGCGCCTTTCCAAGAGTGCATCAGGAAACAGCAGCAAAAGCCGATCGATCGCCGCCAGAAACCTCATAGCATCACCCTGTTGGAAGTAAATCGCCTTCAGATTTCCCAGCATTCGCCCCAATAACTGCCGCGGACTTACCGGCGCGAGAAAAGCCGGCTGCAACTCCATAGGTTGACCGTAAATTTGAGAAAGCCTCCCTTGACAATCTTCAGGAAATAGTATCTCGCCACCATTAAACGCATCCACAAAAATCCCAGCATCCTCAAAATCCGGCCTAATCAAAAAATGTCCCGGCATCCCAATCCCCACCATCGGAAAATCAATCCGCTTAGCAACCTCCAAATAAACCAAAGATAAAGAGATGGGAATACCAGTGCGGCGATCGATCACTTGATTCAAAAAGCTATTGCGGGGGTCGTAATAATCAGCATTATTGCCGGAGAATTCCAAATCGTCATACAAATAGCGGTTAATAGTTTGAATGATCCGCAGCGGATAATTCTGTGGCGGGAGGCGCAAACGCACTCGATCGGCGATCGTGTCAAGTGCGTTGAGATAATCGAGAGGCTCAAAATTCGGGTATTCTTCCAAAGCCATGTACAGCGCAGCTTTCGCCAGATCGATCGCAGCGTCTGGCTGATTAATTTCTTGATAAAAGAGTTGTCGGGCGATCGTCAAATCCATATTTATAATTGATTAATTTTTTAATAAACATCGTGCGAGATTGCCTCTGGCGTATTTAAATTGTATATCCTGATTGAGAGGTAGAGAGTCCGATGGGGATCGGGGGATAGAATTCTCCATCGTCATCGAAATATACAATTTAAATGCTGCAACAGCTTAGACATCCTGTAAATAACCTATGAATGGCAGAGTGCGAGTTCGATCTGGAGCATCTCAGTTTTACATTATTATTATTATAGTGCTGTCCCCGCTCGCATATTGTACAATACGTGAGCGGGGACAGCACTCAAAGAAAAAATGCTTTTTACAAAACCCAGATGCACCCAAATGCGAGTTCGAGCGAAGATGGCAGAGACTCCTATTTTACCCTGAAATTCAGCTTCGGGAATACACCCGGACTCATCTAGATAGAGACAATACTTTAATTTAGATTTTAAATTGATAAAATGGTAATCTACTGCACAAATATAGATAATCGAAATTGCAACCGTGAATGTAGAACAAATCGATCGCCTGCTAGCTCAGTGGAAACAGAATCTCGATCGCATCAGTCAAAATCTGATTGATTTGCATGGATTGCCAACCTATCAACAACTCACTGCTATGCCGTCTGACGTTGAGTTAACTGGCAAAACAAAAGCAAAGGTTGTTCCCGCACTCAGTGCGATGAATGACCTCTTTCAGAATTTTGATTTGTTAGTTAAAACGATCGATCGGGCTGTGATGCTCCGCAAGCAAGTTCCTAAGTTTTTGATTTCCAGTGCAGAATCTCAACTGCGTGAAATTGAATATCTTTTAACGGGTAATTCCATCCAACTTGGCGAACAACAAATTCCTCTAGCACAGCGAGACTTACTCAGTGCAGCCCAAACCCAAAATGCAATTGCACCTGCGAAATTACTGGAGGTGATGACTGCTGCTTTTCAAGTCGCGAAGGATGTGGTTGTCGCAGTGGAGACGGCACGATCGCATTTAGCAGCACAACTGACGCGAGCCCAAACTGAAATGCGATCGATCCAAACTTTAGCTGACTCTCTCGGTATTCGGAGGAGTAATGAACTAGCAGTTGCTCAGCAAAATTTGCTCGATTTTGGCGATCGCATTATCTGCGATCCGTTAGGTGTCAGCGATGAGTTCGAGCGAGAAATTGAACCAATTATCATTCGATCGAGACAGTATTTAGAGGAAATAGCTCGGCAAAAAGCATCGGTTAAACAAGAATTATCTCAAGCGCATCAACTTCTGCAAAACTTAATTCATTTAAATCAGCAACATCAAACTATTTTTGCAGAGTATCAGGAAAAAATCACAGAAGCTGCGACGCGATCGCAGCCTTTAGCGGACGAACAAATTGAAGCTTTAAATCAGTGGCTCGCTCGACTAGAAATTAAGTTCAAAGAAGGCATATTTCAACCAGTTAAGATTGGTTTACAGAATTGGCGAGTCAGAACGCAAGAGTATTTATCCGCTCAACAACAAGCCTATACAGACAATCAAACTGCGCTAGAAATGCGTCAAGAATTGCGAGGACGACTCCAAGCACTGCAAGCTAAAGCATTAGCCAAAGGGATGGCAGAAAACGAACAATTGAGTCAAATTGCCCAACAAGCCAAGCAATTGTTATATACTCGACCTACTCCGTTAGGGCAAGCAATCCAGCTTGTCAGTGAGTATGAAAAGTTATTGAATCGTTCTTTTAAGTCGATATAAATGACATCTTGCAGCATTATCAATAATCCTGTAGGGGCTGGTTCGCCAACAGCCTAAAAGGTAGCAGACAGGTTAAATAAACCAGCCCCCACCCCACTGACATCTTGCAGCATTATCAATAATCCTGTAGGGGCTGGTTCGCCAACAGCCTAAAAGGTAGCAGACAGGTTAAATAAACCAGCCCCCACCCCACGAAAAAGCCCCAATTGACTTCTTTGGAAGATCACGAATATTCCTTCAAACGCAAATTGAGTCCAAAAAAGGTTAAAATAGCGATCGCACTAATTAACCCGACACTCCACATCTCAACTTGGTAGGTATTTTTAAACGATCGATCGAGCAGAGACAACTGCAAAATATCATCACTTGATTGCTGGGATTTATCGGGCACATAACCTACACTTTTAAATCCCCGATCGAGATTCTCTGTAAACGCGGTTAAATTAATGTCTGTTACATCATTGTGTTTTTTAAGGAATTGAGTGAACGCCCAATTAGATTGCCCTTGTTTATTTCCCGTACATAGTGCGATCGCTTCAGCTCTTTTGTCGCTATTTACCAGCGAGCGAATTTGTTTGTCAATGTTAACATAAACCCCAAATGCCGATAACATTTCCACCGCCGCGTCTCGCTCTCCACCAAAAGTAATATTGGCAAATTCTTCGGCGAATAATCCACTAAAACCCGCGACTTCCTTGACATTGGATTGCTTGAATTCCGTAGCGACAGACTCAAAATTTAGATTACTGGGGATGACGGCAATTTTCGCCATTTTCTCAACAAATTTGCGTTCGTGTTGAGCCGCAAATTCTCGATCGAGCAAATAGCGGCTTTCATCGGCATTAGCACTGTAGGCAAGAGCGCGAGCCTGTCGCAACGGCAAAAGCGAGTTAAAGGCATCCTCCTTAGCGACTTTCAGATGATAGGAAGCCGCATTTAGTGCATTGGTGATATAAAAGAATAAGACGATCGCACATAGGGTAGCTCCCAACAAATAGGGATTGAGATTGCGGCGCATTCGGTGGTAGAGAAACAGTTGTAATAGTCCCAACATGACAAGTGGCAAGAGGTTGCCAATAACTGCGAGGAACAAGAGGTTAGCCGATCGCGCTTTTTGTGAGATATAAGCTCGATCCAGACTCTCTAAGTTAACATTTTGCAATTGTTCGGCAGCAGGTAGTAAAATTGAGTCCAAAATGTTTGCTGCTTTGCGATACGCCTCCAAAAGCGATCGCGAATCCCCCCGTTCGTTCGCCAATCGCGCCCGTTCGATTTGCGTCATGTAGTCCCCCAACGATAGGATCAGCGTGCGAATCTGTTGGCGTTCTGCATCCCCCTCCGTAATGTTCTCCGCCGCTAATGCCAGGAGTTTAGACAGTTTTTCTTGCCGTTTCCGATACTCTTTAACTGCTTCAGGATTCTCGCCCGGTTTGACGAGCAATTCGTTAGCAGCATTGGCATCCAAATCGGCGAGGCTATCTTTAATTCGCTGGGCAGTTAAGACGCTGGGTGCGGTATTTTTGCCGATGGTTTCGATCGCATCGCGCTGCATTTTCACTGCTTCATTGGCAGTCCCCAAGGCTAAAAGGCTGACTCCCCACACCAGGTACAATCCCCATCGCAGAATCTGAGGGGTGGTGAATTTTGTCTTCCAATTTGCGATCGAACTGGGCTTTTTTGCTGAAGGAGAATTGCGAGTAACTTGGCTCATAAATTTGGTCATGGGTAATTGGTCAAAAGATACGGACTTAAGTCCGCACTACGAACCGTTTTTGTTATTGTGGTAATCTATCGGACATGATATAATTTGTGATTGATGGGGCGGTTTTTATCAATTACCGATTTGCCTGCTAGCTAAGACTGGGTAATATTAACAATCAGCTTTGTCCAATGTCCCAACGTAATTTCATCCCCATCTTTCAGACTAATATCTGTCATCGGCGCAAGTTCAACCCCATTGAGAAACGTACCGTTGGTGGAACCGATATCCCGCAGGATTAATGCCCCATCTGGTTGGCGGTGAATGACGGCGTGGCGGTGGGAAATGGCATCGTCCAAATCGAGGGCGAGATCTGGATAAATGGCGCGGACATCGCTAGTGCGTCCGATGAGGGTACTGGGTTTTTCCATAGGGAAAGTCATGGGGGTAAACGCGGGCGGTTCCGGGCTACCTTCACAGCGCAAAGTGCGATCGACTGTGATGAGAAGTTCGGGAGTTCCTGTCGTTGTGGGTGAGGTAGATGTCGGGGAAATATGGGTTGCGCCCGCATCTATAGTACCCGCATCCAAAACAGAAGATGCGATTCCTGATGCCTTGGGAATTGGAATTTCTCCACTCGCACCGGTGACGAAGTTATAGCCACAAATTTCGCAGAAGTTGCCGCTATCTTCCTCGTGTGGAGTCGCGCAATCGGGACAGTTAATGGTAGCTGTGGCAACTCGAACGGGCGGACTTTTGGCTTCGACAGCCGCACCTCCATTAATCTTCGCGCCGCATTCCGAACAATAATCGGATTCGATCGATTCGTGACCTTTTGGACACTGATAGACTGACATAATTATCTATACGATTTTGGATTGGGGATTTTGGATTGCCGATTGTGGATTCTAGATTTGGGATTGTATAGCAACCGCCACATAGGTTAGGACATAAATCAATACGATTGCGATCGGAGATTGTCACAGGGAAAACTCATGAAACATAGACACTGCGTTGGCGAAGCCTGCCCGAAGGGCTTATGCTTCGTTCCTCTCTTCGGACAATCTTAACTGAACCGTATCGGGACATAAATAATGTCATAAATAGATCCTAATACCCTTGAGCAGAAACGGTTAGATGCTCGTACTATGTAACTGTCAACTGTCAACTGTCAACTGTCAACTGCTATAGATTTGGGATGGCTAATTTCTCGAAATTCGTGCCGTTTTAGTCGATCGAGTTTCCAATGCCATTTCATCTTCCTTCGCCACATTCCGCTTCAAACGAACTGTTCCCGTGGGTGCATCTTCCACCTCCACCACCTGGCGCAGCAGTTTCGCCGTTCCCTCATTTCCGGAGTCATGGGCGAGTTTGACAGCCCTTCCCAGCTTAGCCGTCGCCACTTCTACATCACCTTTATCGCGGGCTTCAAGTCCTTCCTGAATGGTTTGCGCGAGTTCTGCTTGTCCGGTGTAGTGCGCCACTCGCCGATCGATTTTTGTGGATTTCTGTTCGTCATCCGTCCACACCGCTAGAATCCGCGCCTCGGTAATTTTCGTTTCCACCCCATCAGCGGTGTAAATTAAACTCGCCCTTCCCGCCAGCATCTCATCTCCCACATTACCGGGATTCACCTCAATGCAGAAGTGGTAATCGCGCGATTCTGCCGTTCCCCAAGCCCCTGTCGGATAGTCGCAAACTTGCGGTTTAATAGATTGGGCGCGATCGGTCAAATCGACAATTTCGGGACTAACTTGCTTGCAAAATCGCACCTTTGCCCCTTGGGGAGTCCACAAACGCAAGGCGACATCACTCACCGTTTTAGTCATTGCTTGGGCGAGAATGGTTTGGAAATCGGCTTCTATTTGCACCGCGTTGGCGATGATATCGGTGGTTCCGAGTAGCCTGTTGGCAATGAACTGAAGCTGTTTGACGCGCCAGTCGGTTCCCACGCCCCGACAATCGCACTGAAATACACCTTCGCACGCTTGCAGCACCTTTTCTAGGCGTTTTTGGTCGGAATCATCGTTCTGCCCGTCGGTAAGCAATAGGGCTTGTCTGACGGCATTGGGCATCTCTTTGAACTGCGTTAGTGAAGCTTCCAGCCATTGAGACATTAATGTACCGCCACTGGCTTGGACTTCTTTAATTTGGGAAATGGCTTGGGATTTGTTTTCTACTGTGGCTAGGGCAGTGGGAAAAATTACCTGGGCGCGAGTGGAACCTACCACGATAAAAAAGGAGGTATCCGCCGGAATTAACTGCACGAGTTTAATCATCGCATTTTTGGCGGCGTGGATTTTTGCGCCCTGCATCGAACCGGAAATATCGCAGATAATCCCGAAGAGTTTGCCTCCTGTTTGAGGTGCGATGCCAATATTTTCGTCCCCACGGACGGTGACGGTCATAATGGCATTGACTTCTCTGGAACCTTGATGAAGGTAGGGATTTTGGAAGACTTCGGCTTGGAATTGGGTAGACATTGTTTTTGAGTTTTTTGAATGAATTTTGAGTAAATGCGATCGATGCTTTTTTCAGTAAAAATGATGCTAATTTACAGATTGAGAAAAGAGATTAGAGTGTAGGTTGAGTAGAACTGAGATCTTGCAGTATTATCAATTATCCTGTAAGGGCCCGTGAGCCCACTATCTATAATGAACATCGACAATTTACAAAAACTCGCCCTCACCTAACGACAGAAATTCGTGAAGCGCAGCTATCCCGTAGGGAATCGCACAATCTCAGAAACCGGGTTTCTTTTTATATGCTTCGTACTCAGCAGACCTTATTCGCAGAAACCCGGTTTCTCGCCAGCCAGCGATAGAATTGCGATCGCACATTCCCCAATTATATCAAAGAGCGCGATCGTGAATCTCTCGTTGGGTGGGGGCAGGTTTATTAAGATTGTTGGTACTCATTAGATATGGTTGGCGAACCTGCCCCTACAGGTTAATGGAGAACGTTGCAATATCTTATTTACATCCGTTACATTCCGTACACAGCTTCATTGCCAAACTTCCTTCTTCCTTCTTATAATATTATCCTCAAACGACTAACAGAGTGACAGTAATGTTATCTCGACCGCCACAAGAGCGAGCAAATTCTACGAGATGGCGCCCCATGCCGATCGCATCTTCTGAAGCATTGCCCTTGACAAGATCGGCGAGTTGTGGCGCTTCGGGTGCATAATTCCACAATCCATCCGTACAAAGTAACAAATATCCAGAACCGGGAATCGGAAACTGCACGATCGAAGGAACAGCATCCTCTTTAGCATCCACACCCAGCCAGCGCGTAATGGCATGAGCTTTATCGGACTTGCTAGCTTCGGCTGCGCTCATTTGTCCCGATGTAACTATTTCGTTAAACCAAGAATCATCTCGCGTCAGCAGTTGGGAGTTTTCCCGATCGATCCAGTAGGCGCGACTATCTCCCAACCAAGCAATTGTCGCGATCGAATTTTGTACTACCGCCGCAACAATCGTCGTCGAAGGTGCATCTTGATTCAAACTCCTATGAGGAATAACACAGACTTCATTGAGTGCGGCAGCGATTCCGTGTTGGAGAGCTGTTTCTGGGGAAAGATGTTTTTCTAGAGCAGTGACAATGCCATCTCTGGCACCTTCTGCCGCTGCTTTCGATGCCAATTCGGGAAACTGAGAACTCGACACCCCATCGCAGGCGATCGCAATATAAGTGTTACTGCTTTCTATTACCGCACAAGCCAAGTAATCTTCATTGCGTTCGTGTCTCAATCCCCGATCGCTCACTCCCGCGAAATTAGGCTGAAGATTTACTTCCATGCGATCGGTTTCTCGGACTTGCCGATATTCATTTTTGAACCCGCAAACCGAACAGTATCCATCGGCATCGATCGCCTCGGGTGCCGCGCCGCATTTATTGCATAGTTTTGTAGAAGTTTCAGTAACATTGACGGGTGAATTGACCAGTGGCGTACCGCATTCTTCGCAAAAGCGATCGTCTATTTGAACTAAAGCTTCACAGTTGGGACATTGCATAGTTTGGGTCTTAAAAAAGCATGAGTAATATCGCTTCCTGCTGGATCGGAATGATTTAACCGCAGAGGGCGCAGAGAACACAGAGAGAGACAAGAGAGATGAATAATTCTGATGTTACCGGATTTGATATAACAAGAAAATATGGCGGTTCAAAACGCGGCTACAGGAGTAAAATCGGCCTGTGCAGGTTGAAAATTCCTGAGTCCGCGTAGGCGTGAATTCCATTCGCTTTCCTCTCCTACAACCATGTTCTCGGACGCACGCGATTCGCCTCATCAACCAAACGAATCTTTTCCGCTCCCGTGGATAAATGTGCCATGGCGCGCAAGGCTTTTTCTAACCCTTTTCTGAGCTCAACTTCTTGCAGTTGATGCCCCAAAAGGACGATCGCCGATGGCTGAATCGCTTTTGAAGCGATCGATCCTAGGGCCGTTTCTAAAAGCTGTTTCGTCAAGCGATGCCGCTCCATGCCTTCGAGCGTTAAGGCTTCGAGCGTCGTGGCTGCTAGGCTCAACTCCTTGGCTCCTGGTGCGGTATGTTTTCGATCGATCAGCATCCGCGCCGTTTCCACCCGCGATCGCACCGACAAATTCGAGGTTGGCGGCACTCGTCGCAACGCCTCCACCGCCGCCTGACGATCGCCTGTAGCACTCAAACACCTGGCCAAGCCAAACGTCGCGCTGACGTAACTGGGGTCAGTCCGACACACGCGATCGTAGAGCTTAATTGCCTGCTTGCGATCGCCTGCCAATTCCGCCGCCAGCGCCAATGCTAGTTGAGGAGACAGTTCCCCCGGCAATTCCGAGTAAACGCGATCGAACTGTTCCTGTGCGGGTTTTGCCTGACCCCGCGCCAGCAGCAACCTACCGCGATACCAACGCACGCGCCAATCCCAAGCATCGAGTTGTTCGGCTTGCGTTAGTGCCGTTTCGGCGGCTGGATAGTGGCGAATCTCGATCGCACTGTCAGCCAGTCGGAGTAAAGCTTCGCGAGAGTTGGGATACTGCTGCACCACCTGCTCCAAATTCACCTGACGTTGTATGGGATCGGCGATCGCTTGGGCATTCAATACCGCGTTAAAAGCTGGATCGTTGCTATCGATCGTCGGTACGGGCAACTGTCGGAAGTCCGCGCCAATCGGTTCCAAGTCTGAAGATGCCGTCAGCGCGAGCATATCCGAGCCGAACAGGGTACTGGCAGCCGGATGCGGCGTATTTGTTTCCAGTGCTACCACTTCCCGCAACACTCCCAACAATCGATCGGCCATTTCCTCCGCCGACTGGAAGCGATCGTCAGCGTTGTACGCCGTGGCTTTGAGCAAGAAGCGATAGAGGGATTCTTGGTGGGCGAATAGGGGTTCTTCTTGCGGACTGGGTTTGAAACTGTAACTTAATTTATGGACAAAGCTACCCATCCTTGACTATTTGGGTAGCTTTGTCCGCAACTCGGGCGATCGCACGAGACTATTTG